>NZ_JANSIM010000108.1:0-6133 GCF_047502655.1 Synechococcus sp. R5-12
TTTCAGTATAGTTGAGCTTATTATTGACTAGAGTCATGCTCTGTTCCGCTGACGGGAATGGCGCGACAGGCCAAAGCTCGCGACAGTTTCCCTGGCCACAGCCTGCTCGGTTTACCAAGGTTAAGATTAGGTTAAAAAGGAAGAGGCGGGGGTAACCTCAAGCTAAGCTGGATGACCTATGTGAAAAGAGTCTGCTGCCCTCTTGGTTCTCGTTTTGGGTAGAGGAGACTGGCTGTGGACGCTGTTGCTGCTGAGCTGAAAACCGATCGCGTCAGCGGGACGGAGTCCTTTCGCGTCAGCGGGACAGAGTCCTTGCACTTGACCTTGCCCTCATCTGCGCCCTTGCCAACCGTGGCCGCCTGGGCCCACCAGCTGTTGAGCCAGCAATGGCAGCGGCTGCAGAAACACGTAAGGCGAGTTCTAGCTCAGCATCCAGAGGCGGCAGAATCTCTGCACCAAATCCGGGTGACCTTGCGCCGTATTGGCACTTGGGTGCAGGTGTTTCAGGGATCCGTCCGGCTGCCCAAGCCTCTCAAGCCCAAACGCCTGCAGAAGCTGGCCAGTGCTTTGGGCAAACAGCGGGATCTGGACGTGCTGCTGGAAATCCTGCAGGAACCTTGCTGGGAAGGGATCCCGGCAGCCCAGCAGGCAGAACTGGAGAAGCTAAAACAAGATCTGCAGCAACGTCGAACCCAAGCCGAGAAACGCTCCCGCCGCATTCTTGAAGATGCTGACTTCCTGGCGTTTCAAGCTGCCTGCGAGCAGTGGCTGGCTCACCCCCGCTATAAGCCCCAGGCGGAGCTGCCTTTGCCGGAAAGCTTGCCCCACTTGCTGACTCCCCTGCTGGCCCAGTGGCTGCTGCAGCCAGGCTGGCGGATCCCTGCTTTCCCCGCAACGGAAGCCCAGGCTGAGCAACTGCACGAGCTGCGCAAGGCCACCAAACGACTCCGCTATCAGGTGGAGTTTTTTGCGCCCTTTTACGGGGAAACCATGCAAGATTGGATAGCAACCCTGAAGTGCTTGCAGGATCAACTGGGCCGCTTTAACGATTTGCAGGTTTTGCAAGGCGAGCTGCCTGCAGACTCAGACCTACAAACCCTTCTCCAGGAACAACAAAAACTAGCCCTCCAGGAGTGGCCTGAGCACCAACAGCGCTGCCTGGCCTCTGCCGAGCAGCACCGGCTTTACTCTAATCTTTTCTCTGTTTCCAATTTCTTTCCAACTGGGGATCCCTAGGTTTCCAATTCTATAGATCCCCCCGAAGGAAAAACCCCGCCTTATTGGCGGGGGATTTTTTGTGGCTATAGGGTTTCCAATTTCTAGGGATCCCCCCGAAGGGGGAACATTCGAGTTGAGAAAGCCCGAGTTGAGTGGGAGAAGTTTCCAATTTCTAGGGATCCCCCCGAAGGGGGAACATGTACACCAAAGAACAGGTTCTTCGGTCTCAGCGCTGGTTTCCAATTTCTAGGGATCCCCCCGAAGGGGGAACCATGTTCATAGACCCTCCCTTTTTGGGGAATAAAGAAGTTTCCAATTTCTAGGGATCCCCCCGAAGGGGGAACTTGAATGATGATATTATTAAAGCTGCACTCAGTCAAGTGTTTCCAATTTCTAGGGATCCCCCCGAAGGGGGAACAGCCATCCTGGAAAATTATCCAGGACCCCCGGAAGTAGAATAGTTTCCAATTTCTAGGGATCCCCCCGAAGGGGGAACCTTCTTTGTGTTTAATGACTGGAATGCCTATGTTGCCATGTGCTGTTTCCAATTTCTAGGGATCCCCCCGAAGGGGGAACATCCGAAAGGGCCAACTCCCTACCCAAAGGTACCAATGGGTCGTTTCCAATTTCTAGGGATCCCCCCGAAGGGGGAACGGCCACCAGCCTAAAGGCATTAGCCGACCCGCGTGTGGTGGTTTCCAATTTCTAGGGATCCCCCCGAAGGGGGAACCCTCGGAAGAAAGAATTGAGACCCCAACGGGGTCCATCTGTTTCCAATTTCTAGGGATCCCCCCGAAGGGGGAACGATACCTACTACAAAGCTGAAAGTACTTATGGTCACAATAGTTTCCAATTTCTAGGGATCCCCCCGAAGGGGGAACATTACGATACCATTCTCTACAAGGAAGACTTTGCGTATCGTTTCCAATTTCTAGGGATCCCCCCGAAGGGGGAACTGTTCTTTCTTCCTACGTAAGGGAGGAGGTAGTTATGGAGTTTCCAATTTCTAGGGATCCCCCCGAAGGGGGAACTTCTAGCCAGCGTTAGCAAGTTAGATGCTCTGCGCTTCATGTTTCCAATTTCTAGGGATCCCCCCGAAGGGGGAACTTCACAGTTGCTCAAATCCTACAAGACAACCACTGTGCAGTTTCCAATTTCTAGGGATCCCCCCGAAGGGGGAACGGGAGGCTGCCTTTGCGCAGCCACCCCTTCTCGATTGTTTCCAATTTCTAGGGATCCCCCCGAAGGGGGAACAAATCGATGGGAGAACCTATTATTGGTGTTCCCAACGACAGGTTTCCAATTTCTAGGGATCCCCCCGAAGGGGGAACGCTGTACGGCCCCTAGAAGCCCCAGGAAGCTGCCTAGAACCATTGTTTCCAATTTCTAGGGATCCCCCCGAAGGGGGAACTGCTTAGGGGAGGTTATTTGTACCAAGAGGAATCCAGTTTCCAATTTCTAGGGATCCCCCCGAAGGGGGAACGGTTGGCCTTAAAATGGCCTAGAAGGCCCCTGGAGTTGTTTCCAATTTCTAGGGATCCCCCCGAAGGGGGAACTTTTAGCATCTATAATACCTGTAATACAAATTACAAGTTTCCAATTTCTAGGGATCCCCCCGAAGGGGGAACAAGCCCTCGGATGACGGGGGTACGGACCTGGTGTTCTAGTTTCCAATTTCTAGGGATCCCCCCGAAGGGGGAACGCTCATTCCCTTAAACGGAGTACGAAAGCACCTAAATAGGGTTTCCAATTTCTAGGGATCCCCCCGAAGGGGGAACAAGCTTGGGGTGAAGGTTGGATATTACTCTAACCTTTACCCCTCGTTTCCAATTTCTAGGGATCCCCCCGAAGGGGGAACCCATCTCATTCTCTTCCATAGGCTCATTCCCTTAAAGTTTCCAATTTCTAGGGATCCCCCCGAAGGGGGAACGCTACCCCTGCCTGTACTACTAGGGTTTGGTCAGAAGGGCTTGTTTCCAATTTCTAGGGATCCCCCCGAAGGGGGAACCGGAGATAGAGTGGATAATTACTATTGTAAACTATCCGTTTCCAATTTCTAGGGATCCCCCCGAAGGGGGAACACTGCCGGGCTTACATGTGCCCGGTAGATGTTCAGGTTTCCAATTTCTAGGGATCCCCCCGAAGGGGGAACTAAAAATAAAAAAGGCTGCCAATTTGGCAACCTTTGGTGAGTTTCCAATTTCTAGGGATCCCCCCGAAGGGGGAACTCCAAATCTACTATGCAGGGGGCTTCATCCCCTGCCACTGTGGTTTCCAATTTCTAGGGATCCCCCCGAAGGGGGAACCAGTAAATTGGCAAGTACTTTATTGACAGTAGCATTAATCTGTTTCCAATTTCTAGGGATCCCCCCGAAGGGGGAACTTTGTAGGCTAATCTCTGTTTGGGCAAGTCGCATACAAGGTTTCCAATTTCTAGGGATCCCCCCGAAGGGGGAACCAGACGTGCCCGGATAAACCGGGCAGCCTCGATGGTTTCCAATTTCTAGGGATCCCCCCGAAGGGGGAACACCTCATAGAGGCTGTTTGTCACAAGGAACTTGCGAACGTTTCCAATTTCTAGGGATCCCCCCGAAGGGGGAACTTGGTCTAACCTTAAACAAAGGCTGCCTGATTGGCAGGTTTCCAATTTCTAGGGATCCCCCCGAAGGGGGAACCAGCTCGGAGGATATTTGAAAGTGCAATGCCTCAGGTAGAGGTTTCCAATTTCTAGGGATCCCCCCGAAGGGGGAACAGCACCTAAATAGGTTTCTCACCAACCCCTCTCGGGCATGTTTCCAATTTCTAGGGATCCCCCCGAAGGGGGAACCCTAGAACCATCTGGGAGTACTATCATACTCCCAAGCAAGTTTCCAATTTCTAGGGATCCCCCCGAAGGGGGAACTGCAACAAACTGTACAAGGCAGCCGAAGCAGATAAGGCAAGTTTCCAATTTCTAGGGATCCCCCCGAAGGGGGAACCCTTTATTGCCTTGAAAACCTCGTACACCTCTATCACGTGTTTCCAATTTCTAGGGATCCCCCCGAAGGGGGAACGGTCTATAACAGCATAGTCGAGGTCTACGAAGTCTTCCAAGTTTCCAATTTCTAGGGATCCCCCCGAAGGGGGAACATCGGGTATCCCTCCCCAGAAGTCCACGGGTCGTAGTTTCCAATTTCTAGGGATCCCCCCGAAGGGGGAACAACATGACATAACGACCATCGACCCCGGCAAATTTGAAGGTATGTTTCCAATTTCTAGGGATCCCCCCGAAGGGGGAACTGTCTTTTATCCCAATCAAAGGGAGGTTTGTATGAATACCTGTTTCCAATTTCTAGGGATCCCCCCGAAGGGGGAACAAACTATCCACTTTATATTAGAGCGGATGTCTTCCAGTTTCCAATTTCTAGGGATCCCCCCGAAGGGGGAACGTGGGGGAACCGGCAGTTCCCCACCGCGAAACACTGGTTTCCAATTTCTAGGGATCCCCCCGAAGGGGGAACTATTACTCAGTTTAAGGGAGTATATGGGGTTCTTCTAGTTTCCAATTTCTAGGGATCCCCCCGAAGGGGGAACTTGGGAGGGGGCGAGCGCCCCGCTTGGAAGGATTACTCGTTTCCAATTTCTAGGGATCCCCCCGAAGGGGGAACAAGGTCGACATTATCCGGGCTATGTCCCGGATATAGTCGGTTTCCAATTTCTAGGGATCCCCCCGAAGGGGGAACTTGATAAGCATAGTAAACCTCCTATCGGCAGGGAATGTTTCCAATTTCTAGGGATCCCCCCGAAGGGGGAACGGTAGGTCAAAAACCTCCCAGATTGCCGTTGCAGTGCAGTTTCCAATTTCTAGGGATCCCCCCGAAGGGGGAACACTAACGAATGCTATCGAACAATTACTATTCTCCGAGGTTTCCAATTTCTAGGGATCCCCCCGAAGGGGGAACACTAGAGAGGGCAGCTACACTCACAATTCAAATGAAGTTTCCAATTTCTAGGGATCCCCCCGAAGGGGGAACACCCAGGAGATAATCCTGGGTGTTCTTTATCCCGATAGTTTCCAATTTCTAGGGATCCCCCCGAAGGGGGAACCTTGGTGTTAACCAAGCCGGATATCGAGTATCCAGTTCGTTTCCAATTTCTAGGGATCCCCCCGAAGGGGGAACGTATGTTCGGTTTGCATCTTTGATGAGAATGGCCTTAAGTTTCCAATTTCTAGGGATCCCCCCGAAGGGGGAACTTACCAGACTAGTCGTTGGACCCGGCTGACTAGTCGGTGTTTCCAATTTCTAGGGATCCCCCCGAAGGGGGAACCCTACGAAAATACCGCTTATGTATGCCCGAGAGGGGTGTTTCCAATTTCTAGGGATCCCCCCGAAGGGGGAACATAAGATGGAATCGTGCCACCTTATGCGAAGAAGGGGTGGGGTTTCCAATTTCTAGGGATCCCCCCGAAGGGGGAACACTATCCTTATGAATGATGATTTCACGACTATCGGTGTTTCCAATTTCTAGGGATCCCCCCGAAGGGGGAACATTGGGTCGAGTACATGACCATGACTGAGTACGATCTGGTTTCCAATTTCTAGGGATCCCCCCGAAGGGGGAACTGTACCGAATTGGGATACAACCTCAACTAGTTTCTCGTGTTTCCAATTTCTAGGGATCCCCCCGAAGGGGGAACATCACAGGGGTAGAACACCCCCGCACTGTGGATTTGCTTAGGTTTCCAATTTCTAGGGATCCCCCCGAAGGGGGAACTCCCGCTAAACTAACCTCCCCCTCTGACACCCAGGAGAAATGTTTCCAATTTCTAGGGATCCCCCCGAAGGGGGAACCATGCAGATCCGCCGGTACAGATCTGCAATAGCGCTCCTTGTTTCCAATTTCTAGGGATCCCCCCGAAGGGGGAACTCCACCC
>NZ_JANSIM010000109.1:0-8017 GCF_047502655.1 Synechococcus sp. R5-12
AGATTTGCTCGCGTCAGGTCTCTTCCCCTCAGGTCGGCCCGCTCCAAGTTGGCTCCGCTCAAGTCGGCTTGGGCTAGGCTTTCCCCCTGGGCAACGCCGTTGATGATTGTCCACACCAGGTGCCACTTGGGATCCATCTGCGTTTTGGGAGAAATGACAACCCACCTCAAGTTGGCGTCCGTTAGGTTGGCCCCCAGCAAGCTGGCGCCGATGAGGTTGGTGCCCAGGAGGTTGGCTCCGCTCAGGTTGGCTCCGTTCAGATCGGCCCCGCTGAGGTCTGCTTGAGTTAGATTGGCTCCGCTCAGGTTGGCATGGCTGAGATTCACCTGGCTCAGTCTCGCGCGGTTTAGGTTTGCTCCTCTCAAGTCTGCCCCACTCAGATCTCGCTGACTGAGGTTGGCCTTTCTCAAATCCGCCCAGCGGAAATCTCGCTCGCCAGCCTCCAATTTTGCCCCCAGATCTCCCACCGGACGAAGGGTAACCGGATAGGCTTTCGCGATTTGGATAAGTTGGGGATCACCCGAATCCATTAGGGTTGTCCAGAGAGCAAACTGCTTTTCCCAATCCAGAGGTTGGTTTAGGGTTTGGAGGAGAAGCTCTCTGCCTTTTCCGTTGTAATGGCTAAAACATTTGATGGCGCCGTTTGCGCTTCTGGGATCCTTGCCTCTCAAAACCGGCTGGAGGATCTCTAAACTGCAATCGATATTGCCCAGATCTTTATCAGTAACTGTAGGCACGCCTCATCCCCCCTTTGGCTGCTTTGTTCCTATTCTCGCTATGGGCTTAGAGAGGGTCAAGACCAGTTCAGGGAATTCCCTTAGAAAGGTTAACCTTTGATACAGGAATTCAATCCTTTTTCAAATTCCCTGATCCAAGATAGCGAGCTGAGGAAGAGGGAACTTCCATTTTGGCTATCGGCTTGCTTCTGCCTTGCCGGCGGCTGGTGCTGCAGCTTTTCCCTCAGCCTCGGCCAAGGGATCCCGGCAGGCAACACAAGCAGGGTAGGCAGACAAATACAAGGTGTTGCGGCGGCCAAACCACTCGTAGCGGTGATCTCGGATCTGCTCGTAGCCTCGATCCCCAAGACCCTTCAAGCCAGGGAAGCTGCGGTACAGAGCCAACCACAGCTCCCCGCCCGGCAGAAGAGCAGCAATCTGTTCAACGGCGGCGGATCCCTGCCAACGGCGCTCCGGCTGCTCCAGGTCGATGAGGATCATCCCCAGCTCCACCTGCTCCGGTGGGATCCCCCATTGGGCCAAGGCAGAGGCATCTTGCATGGGGGCATAGCAAAACCGTTGCCCGCGATCCAGTTGCTCCAAGAGCTGAACACCGGTGGCACAGAGGTTGCAGAGGCCGTCGTAGATAACCATGTAGGGCATGGTGGGATCCCTCAGGCGGGCTGACCCAAAATCTGGGCTTGGTACTGGGCTTCGGTAAGCAGTTGCCGAGGCTGCCGCTGCAGGAACACCCGACCCATCAGGTGATCGTATTCGTGCTGAAAGATCCGCGCCGGAAAATCCTGCCAGACCACCCTTTGCTGAACGCCTTCTGGAGTGTAATACTCCACCTCCACTTCGCGGGCGCGGGCCACCAGACCACGGCAATTGGGCACACTCAAGCAGCCTTCCCAACCCAGCACCTGTTCAGAACTGCAAGCCAGCAGACGGGGGTTAACCATCACCAAAGGCTGCATTTGCGGCGCTTCCGGGTAGCGGGGATTGGGACGAGAGGCCACGATCAGCACTTGGAGCAGGGATCCCACCTGAGGAGCAGCCAAGCCCACCCCCTGCGCCTCTTTCAGGGTAGCCAGCATACCTTCTATAAGATCCTGCAAGGCCGGCGTTTTGAACTCCGTCACCGGCTCGGCCACTTGCGTCAGGATGGGATCCCCCAATTGGCGTAGGCGAAAAGTCATGGCTTGCCCCAAGCAATTCTTCTTCTCAGTCTAGCGGGGATCCCTGAGCAGCCTAGCGGCTCTTGCCGGTAGCCACCAGTTCCAGGGCCAGCTTGGAGCGCTTCAGCCCTTCCGGGATGGGGATGGGGTAGTGGCCGGTAAAGCAAGCGGAGCAGAACGAGTTGGGATCCCGGCCCGTGGCAGCCAGCATGCCTTCCCAGCTCAGGTAGGCCAAAGAATCCACTCCAATCTTCTCGGCGATTTCCTCTACGGAATGCTGGGCAGCAATCAACTGATCCTGGCTATCGGTATCGATGCCGTAGAAGCAGGGATGGGTGACCGGGGGGCTGGAAATGCGCATGTGGACCTGGGTAGCCCCCGCCTGGCGCAGGGCCTTGACGATTTTCTGGCTGGTGGTGCCCCGCACAATTGAGTCGTCCACAATAACAATCCGCTTCCCCCCCAGCACATCCTCCAGGGGGTTCAGCTTCATGCGAATGCCCCGCTCCCGCATGGATTGGGTGGGCTGGATAAAGGTGCGGCCCACGTAGCGATTTTTGATCAGCCCTTCCGTGTAAGGGATCCCCGACTGGCGAGCATAGCCAATGGCCGCCGGCGTGCCGGAATCGGGAACGGAGATCACCCAGTCGGCCTCTGCCGGAGCCTCCTTGGCCAGTTGTTCTCCCAAACGCACCCGGTAGGAGTAGAGGCTTTCCCCGTACATCCAACTGTCTGGGCGGGCGAAGTAGATCATCTCGAAGATGCACAACTTGGGGGTGGCCTCCGCCCAACGCACCGATTGCAGCCCCTGACGGCTGATCCACACCAACTCTCCCGGCTCCACCTGCCGCAGAGGATCGGCCCCGATGATATCCAAAGCACAGGTTTCTGAAGCCAACACGTAATGCAGCGGCTCGGCCTCGGGGTGGCTGAGGGTGCCGTCGCTGCAGATGATCTCCAGCATCTCTGACTGCAGCAGCTCATCCAGAGCGGGGTTGCTGCTCAAAAGCCCCAACACCAGCGGACGCACCCCATAGGGATCCCGTGCCCCGATCAGGCCCTCTGGCGTGCCGATCACCAGACTAAAAGCCCCCTGACAGCGGCGCAAAGCTTGGCAAGTGGCCGCGATCCAATCTTGACCTTGGTTCACCGCCTGGGCAATGGCGTGGGCAATACACTCGGAGTCGGTGCTGCTGGTTAGGTGCCGGTCGGCGGCCTCCAGTTCCTTCCGCAGCTCTTCCGCATTGACCAAATTGCCGTTGTGGGCCAGAGCCAGCGGCCCCAGGCGAGTCTCCACGATCACCGGCTGAGCATTGGCCACGCGGCTGGATCCAGTGGTGGAGTAGCGGGTGTGACCAACCGCCAGATCCCCGGTCAGTTGGGCCAAGTTCACTTCATCGAAGACCTGGGAGACCAAGCCCATCGCCTTGTGAACCCGGCAAAAGGATCCCTCAAAAGTGGCGATCCCTGCCGATTCTTGGCCGCGATGCTGCAAGGCAAATAGGCCAAAGTAGGCCAGCTTGGCCACCTCCTCTCCTGGAGCCAGGATGCCAAAGACCCCGCAAGCCTCTTGCAGCTCTTCCCGGGCATACCCCGCCCCGCTGATGTTTTCTGAGGGGTACAGGGCATCAACGCCAACGGCAGTCTGCCCCTCTGCTTCTCCACAGCCAGAAGATGGTTCTGCTCCCGCCCTTGCTGCCATGGATCCTCGTCTTGCTGTCACGCTTACCAGTCTAACTCGGCCCAGGTCATTCCCCTCTATCTGGCTTCACCCCCAAAGGGGGAGTCCACAGGTGGGGTTTGCAAAAAGCTAAGACTCTATCTATAGTGTTAGCAGCGTGTAAGCGCTGCTGTGGCTGAGAAGCAGCCTGGCCGAGTTTTTGAGTTGGACACCACCAAGGCTCGGCTCTCCCAGAACCGGCAGGATCCCAAAGCTTTGTGTTGTGAGGAGTCAAACCCCATGAGACAGCAGCCCCATAGGTTCCGTCAGAGCTGGACGTTAGCAGCCTCCTCTGTAATAAGGGCCAGTGTAGCCGCTCTTCTGTCGTTGTCACTTGTGGCTTGCCAAGAAGATGCCGGCGAACAGCCTGCGGTTACCATCACGCCAATAGCGGTGGTGGCTCCAACGCCCACTCCTTTCCTCATCCCCAGTCCTGTCCCTACGCCGCCGCCCACCCCTCTGCCTACCCCGACCCCCACTCCCCTCTTGAATCCTTTCCCCACTCCCAGCCCCTCTCCCACTGCTTCCTTTGCAGCAGAGCCGCCTTCGATTGCCGTGGTGGCCCTGACGGACGCGCGACAGACGGTACCCTTCAACGTGCTGGTGGCCGTGACGACTCCTGCAGGTTTGGGGGCCGGCATCAGCTTCCGGGTGGAAATCCGGCAAAGCCCCCTCACCCTCACCTTTGATTTCACTGCCGCTGCTGTCGGCTGTCAGCCCAACAGCAAAACCTGCATCGGCACCATCCCCATTACCATTCCTGCTTCTGCTCCCACCGGGGATTATGAGGTGACGGCAATGGTGGCGGATACCCAGGGCCGAATTGCTTCGGCCAAAGCTCCTTTACGGGTGTTGCCTGCGCCCAGTCCCTCCCCCTCGCCAACGCCGACCGGCACCCCCAATCCCTTTCCCTCGGTATCCCCTTCGCCCAGACCCAGTCCCTCTCCCAGTCCTTCGCCGACGCCCAGCCCCAGAAGCTTCTAACTCCCTCAGGCAGTCTCTCTTGTCGATTCAGGACTAAGGTAGCTCTTGAAGAACTCGCTTCAGGGTGGCGATCAGGTGTTCAATATGGGCTTCCTCGATGATCAAAGGCGGGGAAAGGGCAATGGTATCACCTGTAGTGCGAATCAATACCCCCCGCTCGTAGCAGCGCAAAAACGCTTCAAAAGCCCGCGCTGTCGGTCGGCCAGGGATCCCTTCCAATTCAATTGCCCCCACCAAGCCGAGGTTGCGTACATCGATGACATGAGGCAAGCCCCGTAGGGAATGGAGAGCCTCCTCCCAGAGGGGAGCGAGGTTGGCAGCCCGCTCGAACAAGCCTTCTTCTCGATACAGGTTCAGGGTAGCCAAGCCGGCGGCACTGGCAACCGGGTGGCCGGAGTAGGTGTAGCCGTGGAAAAACTCGATGGGGCTCCAGGACAGCGTCCTGCTGTTGTCCCCTGGACGGTGCAGGTCATCAGCGGAACCAGCAGCCTCCATGAAGGCGCTGTAGATCTCTTGCTTGACGATCACTGCGCCCATCGGGATGGTGCCATTGGTGAGGCCCTTGGCACAGCAAATCAGATCCGGCACCACCCCAAAGTAATTGGCCGCAAAAGGGGATCCCAGCCGCCCAAAGCCGGTGATCACCTCGTCGAAGATGAGGAGAATGCCGTATTTGTCGCAAATGGCCCGCAGCTTTTCCAAATAGCCCACCGGCGGCAGCAACACCCCCGTTGAACCGGCAACCGGCTCCACAATTACTGCTGCAATCGTGCTGGCATCGTGGAGAGCGACGATCCGCTCCAAGTCTTCTGCCAAGTGGGATCCCCAGCGAGGCAGGCCGCGGCTAAAGGCGTTTTGCTCCAGGTTGTGGGTGTGGGGCAGGTGGTCTACGCCGGGAATGAGGCTGCCAAAAAACTTGCGGTTGTTGGAGATGCCCCCGACCGAGATGCCCCCAAAGCCAACGCCGTGGTAGCCCCGTTCCCGGCCAATCAGCCGCTGCCGGGATCCCTGTCCGCGTAAGCGATGGTAGGCGATGGCCATTTTCAGGGCCGTATCCACCGCCTCAGAGCCAGAGTTGGTGAAAAAAACGTGATCCAGTCCGGCAGGAGTGAGCTGGATGAGCTGCTCTGCCAGTTGAAAGGCTTTGGGATGGCCCATTTGAAAAGCTGGGGCGTAGTCCAGTTGGGCCACCTGCTGTTGGATCGCTTCCACAATTTGGGGGCGGCAGTGGCCGGCATTCACACACCACAGCCCGGCAGTCCCATCTAGGATTTGGCGGCCATCGTGGCTGGTGTAGTACATGTCTCGGGCGGCCACCAACAGGCGCGGGTTGGCTTTAAATTGCCGATTGGCCGTAAAGGGCATCCAAAAAGGCTCCAGATTCAGCTCCGCTTGCAGGGCGACGGCTGCTTTCTCCAGGGTTTCTTGCATGGCTGGCCCTCCGGCAGTAGACGAGATTTCAAGCTGGCGAAGATGGAATCCCTAGATATTGGATAATTTTGAAAGGGGCTCCATCCTGCTAACGGGAACGATAGAGCAATCCTAATCGGCCTGGGAGGCTTCTGGAAAGTTAGTATTTTCGCTCCTGAGGGGGAAACCGGGTGATCACCACGGGGCGATAGCTGATCTGAGGGGATCCCTCCCGAAAGGCAGCCAAGGTGTGTTGTAAAAACCGTTGATCATCCCGTTGGGGGTAATCTTCCCGCGCGTGGGAGCCACGGCTTTCCCGCCGTTCCAGGGCGCTGGCGAGGATCAAAGCCCCCACCGTCATGAGGTTGTCCAGCTCCAGCGCTTCGATCAGCTCGGTGTTCCACACCTTGCCCCGATCGTCCAAATGCAAATCCCGCTCGTAACGCTGGCGGATCTGTTGCCATGTTTGGATCCCTTCTTGGAGAACCGATTCGGTGCGGTAGACCCCACAATGCTCGGTCATGCAATCTTGAAATTGCCTCCGCACCTGATCAATGCGGCTCTTCCCTGATCGTTCTAGCAGCCTTGTGATCCGCCCGGCGGCCTGTTTGAGCAGGGATCCCTCGTCCACTTTCGGCAAGGCTCGACCTCTGACGGCCTCTACCATGGCTGCCCCTGTGCGCCGCCCGAAAACAACGCACTCCAGGAGAGAGTTGCTGCCCAGCCGGTTAGCCCCATGCACCGAAACACAGGCCGTTTCACCGGCAGCGAACAGCCCTTCCACACGGGTTTGGACATCCCGCAACACCTGCCCCTCCACCGTCACCGGGATCCCACCCATGCAGTAGTGCACCGTCGGTCGCACCGGAATGGGATCGACAACCGCATCGATGCCCAAGTGGCGATGGGCCTCCTCCCAACAGAAGGGCAGCCGAGTGTGGATCTTTTCTGCCCCCAGATGCCGCAGGTCTAAGTAGACAAAATCTTTGCCGTCAATACCGCGCCCGGCCCGCACCTCCGTAACAATCGCCCGCGAGGTGATGTCCCGTGGGGCCAATTCCATCTGGCTGGGGGCATAGGCGGCCATGAAGCGCTCCCCCTTCCCATTGATCAGATAGGCCCCCTCTCCACGCACTGCCTCTGAGATCAACACCCCCACCGGATACAGGCCCGTGGGATGAAACTGCACAAACTCCATATCCTGCAGAGGCAGGCCGGCCCGCGCCACCATTGCCATGCCATCGCCGGTGGAAGCAAAGTCGTTGGACGTGGAGTTGTAGATGCGCCCATAGCCGCCTGTAGCCAACATAACCGCCTTGGCCCGCAGCACTTCCAGCCGTCCGCTGGCCTGCTCCAACATCACCACGCCCTGGGCTTGGTTGTCCTCCAGGATCAGATCCAGCACATACCATTCGCTGTAGAGCTTGACCCCAAAACGCTTGAGGTTGCTCACCAACTCGTGCAAAATGGCTTGCCCGGTTTTGTCGGCGGCATAGCAGGTGCGCGGGTGGCTGTGTCCCCCAAAGGCCCGCTGGGCAATGCGGCCATCCGGCAGGCGGGAGAACAAGACCCCCAAGTGTTCTAGGTCAATGATCACCTCAGGGGCTTCCCGGGCTAGAATCTCCACCGCATCTTGATCCGCTAGGTAATCGGATCCCTTGACGGTATCGAAGGCATGAGCCTCCCAGGAATCTTGCGGATCGACATTTTGTAAGGCGGCGGCAATGCCCCCTTGGGCTGCTACCGAGTGGCTGCGAATGGGATGGGTTTTGGATACCAAGGCCAGGTCGAGGCTGGGATCCCGTCGCATAACCTCCAAAGCCGCTCGGCAACCGGCCAGCCCTCCCCCGATGATGACAATGTCGTGTTCCAGCATGGATGCAGGCAAGCTCTCGCAAAGGATTCCGCCACAGCCAGGATGGCGTTTTCCCATTATGGCCGGCCCCAGCAGCCTCTCCAGCAGCAGGTAAACTACCCGACTCCGACCGCTAAAGCGGTACGGAGCGGGC
>NZ_JANSIM010000110.1:0-14975 GCF_047502655.1 Synechococcus sp. R5-12
AGTGCTCTCTTTTGGCTCAAATGAAAGATCAACACAACCTAGTTCGAGTTGTTGATGCTCGACTTAACAATACCTCACAACTGGCAGGATTCACGAAAAAGAATGACCTAGAGTTCTTCCTTCACGAGATCTGTAAGCTTGGATACATTCATTTGCCAGAATTGGCACCGACCCAAGAAATTCTTGATGCTTATAAAGCTAGTGGTGACTGGTCTAATTATGAGAGACAGTTTTTGTCGTTGATGGCCGAGCGTCGCATTGAAGATCAAGTGGATAAAAGTATTCTCGATGGAGGATGTCTGCTTTGTAGTGAAGCTACACCTGAGCACTGTCATCGTAGGCTGGTTGCTGAATATTTGCGCAGAAAATGGGGTGATGTTGAAATCGTGCATCTATGATAACTAAGAGCTGGCACTACGGCTTTTTCCGATTTATGCAGCTATTCCAAGTTGCAGCAGGGTTCTGGCAACACGGAGCGAAAGGGATGCCCAACCGATTTGGAAACTCTCTCACCGACAGCAAGCTCAATACAGGGATCCCCGCTTGGGCAGATCCAACACATTGACATCTTTGGGGTTGACCTTGAGCAGATGATGGGCGAGCAGGAAGCCTGTGATCGTCTGGGTTTGGCTGCCCCATGCGTACCTCGGTTGGGTCATGGAAGTATTCCGCCTACTTTTGTTCGGGAATGACCTTGGTTTGAATGTTGCACCCGTTGCTGATGACATCGCCGTACTGTTGCCCCCGCAACACTGGGCCAGTGTTTGCCGCCGTTGCTTTTGGATCCCAAGTTCCTGCTGTCAGCTAGCGTGTATGGTAGATGAAAGCTTGTTTTTGGGTCTTTCCCCGTCCCCATGCCCAGGGCTAGCACCTCTCGCCATCAGACCGACCCCCGCTTCAGCTCTGCTATCGCTCCACGACGCTTTCCCGAACAGGCCAAAGGGTTAAAGCCCCACCAACAAAAGCAACTGCAACGGCTTTACCAACTGCGCCTACCCCCCAACCGCCTGGTGACGGTGGAGTTTGCCCAACGGCTGGGATCCCTGACCCAAGAGTTGGAAGGCCGGCCCATCAGCGTTTACCTCAACCGGCGCGGCCAGGTGATCCGCGTAGGGGTGGGATCCCCTTTTGAAACCCAGATTCCCGCTTGGGAATTGCCCCGCCAGGGGGCCGAGCGCCTATCCGGGATCCGCTGCATCACCACCCAAATGGGGGAGGGGGGCCCCGGTCAAAAAGCGCTGACGGCCATGGCTTTGCAGCGTTTGGATGCCCTCATCACCCTTTCCGTGTCCAAGTCAGGAGGGCACCGACGCCGGGGAGGAGCGGCTACGGGCTTTGTTCACCGGGCCTATCTGGCCCATCTGCTGCCGGAGGGAGAGCGCCGTTGGCAGGTTTCTGAGCCTTTGCCTTTGGGGATCCTGGCAGAACAGGATCTGCAGGAGCTGGTGGCGGAGCTGGAGGATGGGTTTCGGCGCCAGTTGACCGCCCGCCAGGTGGATCTGGATCAGGATCGGGCCATCCTGGTGGGGCTGCAGGAGTCCGGGCAGAGCTACGAGGATCTCATGGATGGGTTGGCGGAGCTGAGCCGCCTGGTGGAGAGTGCCGGCGGACAGGTGCTGCAAGCCCTCTGGCAGAGGCGGGAAGGCCCCAATTCGGCCACGGTAATCGGATCCGGTAAGGTGCAGGAGCTGGCTCTGCTGGTCCAGGATCTGGGCGCCAACCTGGTGGTGTTCGACCGGGAACTTACCCCCAGCCAGGTGCGCACCTTGGAAGAGGCGGTGGGGGTGCGGGTGGTGGATCGCAGCGAGGTGATCTTGGATATTTTTGCCCAGCGGGCCAGAACCCGGGCCGGAAAATTGCAGGTGGAGCTGGCCCAACTGCAGTATTTGCTACCTCGCTTGGCCGGTCGCGGTCGCACCATGTCGCGGCTAGGTGGGGGCATCGGCACCCGTGGCCCGGGGGAAACCCAACTGGAAATGGAGCGGCGGGCCATCCAGCGGCGCATCAGCAAGCTGCGGCAAGAGGTGGAAGAGCTGCGCCGCCACCGCCAGCGGCTGCGCCAACGGCGCGAGGCATCCCAAATTCCCGTGGTGGCCCTGGTGGGCTACACCAACGCCGGCAAATCCACCCTCCTCAATGCCCTCACCCATGCCCAGGTCTACGTGGCCGACCAACTCTTTGCCACCTTGGATCCCACCACGCGGCGGCTGGAGCTGCCCGACCAGCAGGCGGTGCTGTTGACCGACACAGTGGGATTCCTAACCGAATTACCAGACCAACTGGTGGATGCCTTTCAAGCCACCCTGGAAGAGGTGACGGAAGCGGATGCCCTGCTGCATGTGGTGGATCTGTCTCACCCCAACTGGGAAGGACAGATCGAGGCGGTGGAAACCTTGCTGGACAAGCTGCCCTTGGCCACTGGTCCCCGCCAGCTGGTGTTCAACAAAATCGACCGCCTCGACCCCGAATGGGTGGAAGACGTCCGCCTGCTCTACCCCAAAGCCCTGTTTGTTTCCGCCGCCACCGGCCAAAACCTGGATCAGTTGCGCCACACCCTGGCCCAGTTTGCTACAGCCCTAAGTCCTAACCCCTTCGATAGTCAGGAACCCAAGGATCCCTAAAAGCATTCCATAAGGATTTCCAAACCTGCATAGCTCATCTTCATCCGCCGTCAACATAAACATTCAGTTACATTGAGATCAGGATTGTGACCCGACTTAAAGTTAGGGAGAGAACATGGCCACCACTGCAGTTGCACCTCAAGTCGCACCTCGCCTGGCCCAGCCCCATCTGACGCTGCAAACTCTGCCCATCGGGGCCGACACCCTTGCCATTCGCTCCCAAGATTGGGATCGGGATCGATTTGACATCGAATTTGCTCTGGAAAATGGCACCACCTACAACTCCTTCTTGATTCGCGGCGAGAAGGTGGCCCTCATCGACACCTCCCACGAGAAGTTTCGCCAGTTGTACCTGGATTGCCTGCAAGGGATCCTAGATCCTGCCCAGATCGACTACCTGGTGGTCAGCCACACCGAGCCAGATCACAGCGGCCTGGTTGGGGATCTGCTGGAGCTGGCGCCCCAGATGACGGTGGTGGCCTCCAAGGTGGCGGTGCAATTTCTGGAAGATCTGGTGCATCGGCCCTTCCAGCGGCTGGTGGTGAAACAGGGAGATCGCTTGGATCTGGGCAAGGGGCATGTCCTGGAATTTATCTCTGCCCCCAACTTGCACTGGCCCGACACCATCCTCACCTACGACCACGGCACCCAGATCCTTTACACCTGCGACGTGTTTGGGATGCACTACTGCGACGATTTCGCCTGGGACGAACATCCCCACCTGTTGCAGGCCGACTTCAAGCTCTACTACGACTGCCTCATGGGGCCCAACGCCCGCTCGGTGTTGTCCGCCCTGAAGCGCATGGAAGCCTTGCCTCCCATCGCTGCCATTGCTACCGGCCACGGCCCCCTACTGCGCCATCACCTGTCCGACTGGGTGGAGCACTACCGCACCTGGAGCCTGGAGCAGGCCAAAGCTGAACGGATGGTGGCAGTGTTCTACCTGTCCGGCTATGGCCAGGCGGAAACCTTAGCTCAAGCCATTGCCCGTGGGATCCAAAAAACCGGCATCCAGGTGGAGCTGGCAGATTTGCGGCTGGTGGATGCCCACGAGGTGCGGGAGCTGATGAGCTTGGCCGCCGGTGTGGTGATAGGCATGCCGCCCCAATCAGGGCCTGAGGCCGCCACCACTCAAGTGCTGCTGAAAACCCTGCTGGCCTCTGCCCACAGCAAGCAGGGCTTTGGCCTGTTCGAGTCGGGCGGCGAAGATGATGAGTCGGTGTACCTCTGCCGCAACACCCTGCAGGAGATCGGCGCCAAAGAGGTGTTTGCCCCCATTCTGCTCAAGCAGCCTGCCGGCGAGGCCCTGCTGCAACTGGCCGAAGAAGCAGGTACCGACCTGGGGCAGTGGCTGACCCGGGATCGCAGCATTCAGCAGATGAAAGCCTTGGATGCCGACCTGGATCGCGCCCTGGGCCGCATTAGCAATGGCCTCTACATCATCACTGCCCGCAAAGGGCAAGCCACCAGCGCCATGCTCGCCTCCTGGGTAGCCCAAGCCAGCACCGATCCGCCGGGGATCAGCATTGCGGTGGCCAAGGATCGGGCCATCGAATCCTTCCTGCAGGTGGGAGATACCTTCGTGTTAAATGTGCTGCAAGAAGGCCATTACCAACCCTTGATGCGCCACTTCCTGAAGCGATTTCCACCGGGAGCCGACCGCTTTGCCGGGATCAAGACCTACCCTGCTGCCAACGGATCCCCCATCTTGGCCGATGCTTTGGCCTACCTGGAGTGCCGTGTGGTGAGCCGCCTGGAAACCAGCGATCACTGGGTGGTGTACAGCACCCTAGAAGCTGGTCGGGTCTCCAGCCCAGAGGGCCTCACCGCCATCCACCACCGCAAGGTAGGGAATCATTACTAATACTGATAGTGAGCAGTGAGAAGAGAGAAGTGAGAGATAATTTCTCACTCCCAGCCCTTCTCCCTGGGGAAGCTGGGATCCCTGTAGCGAACAGACTCACAAAAACTTCAATAGGACTGCCGATAGACCAACCCACTGGGATGTAGGAAAAAAGGGCTGTCTTCTCCCAGGCGGATCCCGATCTGCTCCAGCTGTTCCCCTTGGCGGGTCGCAGGCCCTAAGGGCAGCCCCTCTGTTCCCTGTTGAATCCTTTGGGATCCCTGCTGGGCTGGCCGATAAGGGACGCTGCCCAAACCCGAAGAGAGGGGATCTGAGGGGGCATACCTCTGTCGCCAGCGCTGGTAGGGGCTGACTTGGATCCCTGCCTTGTCCATCTGGGTTGTCGAGAGGGCAGAGGCAGGTGCTGACACCTCTGACAACTGCAGTGAAGAGGGCAGAAGGGCAACCGCCGGACATGGCTCAGCTTGTGCCCAAGCCCCCGGCGCAAAAACCCAGGCAAGCCAGCAAAAGAAGATGGCACACCGCATGGGAAGATCCCTCCATAGGCCCAACCCAGTCGTCTCTCAGGCCATTTTTCAAGGGCAGGACTGAGAGCACAGCTCCCATCTTGCCGATGCCGACTTGAAGGCCGGGTGCTCGGGATCCCCCCAGTTGAGTGATCTCGATCAGATCAGCAGACCTACTCTAGAAATGGGGTCTAAAGCCCTGCTCTACCGCTGCGCAGTTTGCCTTGGCTTAGCCAGCCAGTAGAGCAAGGAGCATGTCAAGAAACGGCGGATTTGCCAGGATAGTCTGCGCTGCTGACCCGTACATAGGCGTGCCAAGCCAAGTCCAGCAGGCCATCCAACACCGCTGCAGCCACTGCCGGGCCTCCTTTGCGTCCCTCAGTGCGGATGTGGGGCACCATGGAATCGGCTAGCTCCTGCTTGGCTTGCACCACGTTCACAAACCCAGCCGGCGTGGCGATGACCAGAGCAGGGGCCACCTCCTTCTTTCTAATCAGCTGCACCAAGGTGGAGAGGGCAGTCTGGGATTGGCCAATCACAAAGATCGCCTCAGGGTAGCGTTGGGCCAGGGTTTCCAAGCCCCAAGCGGAGCGGGTCTTGTCCCTTTGGGGGCGGGTAATGGCTTCGCTGCTGCAATAGATGGGGTTGGAAAAGGTGTTCTGAACAGCCCAGGCAATGCCCACCTGCACCATCGGCTCATCGACCACAATGGTGGTACGCGCTGCCAGAGCCGCCGCTCCGGCCTGTAAGGCTTCGTTGCCAAAACGGATGAGGTGCAAGTACTCGAAGTCAGCAGTAGCATAAATAACCCGACGAACCACCTCATACTCAGCAGGAGAAAGCTCGTGCTTGCCCACCTCCTGGTCGATGATCATCAAACTCTCTGCATCGGTTACGTGCCACTCCATCGATCCCAGACCCCGCCCGCCGTTTATCCTCAGTAATGACAGGATTGTACCTGCAGAGGCTCCAATGGGTGGGAAAAACCATCGCTCAACCTGGGGGCCAGCCCATCCCCCGACCGCCCAGAACGTGAATGTGGAGATGAAAGACGGTTTGCCCGCCGTCTTCTCCTTCGTTGATCACCAATCGGTAGCCTTTATTTAAACCTGCCTCGGCAGCCACCCGCTGAGCGGTCAGCAGGAGATGTCCCAGCAATGCCTCATGTTCGGGCTTGGCCTGGGAAATGCCGGGGATGGGCTCTTTGGGCACCACCAAGATGTGGACGGGGGCTTGGGGGGCAATATCTTTGAAGGCCAGGGCTCTATCGTCTTCGTAAACGATTTGTGCAGGGATCTCCCTGCGAATAATCTTGCCGAAAACTGTGTCGCTCATGGGTGCTCACAAATTAGTTCTGCCCTTAGCCTACCTGCTAACCGCACATTCTCCCACCCAGGTGGCGAGAGTGGCGCTCGGCACCTACTGCTTCAGCAGCCATTCAAATTCCTGCCGCAGTGATTGAATATGCCCCACTCGCGAGACCAACAGCGCATCTCGCCCGGCATCGCGAAAACGAGAGCGCCACAAACTCACCAAATCGGGGTTGCTGCACCAAAAGCGGATAACAGCGTCGACCAACTGATCCAAGTCCCAGCCGCGCCGGGCCGGCACTTCCTCCACGGATCCCAGCAACGCATCGAGGGTGCAGGAGCTGGTACCCAGGTATTCCACCCCACAGGGCCGCTGGGCCAGCTTCTGTTGCTGATGAAAGAACTGTAGAGCAGGGGCAATGCCGATGATCTCGAAGGTATAGACCATGTTGCTCCGCAACGCTGACGCGACTGGGCTCAGTCCTACAGAGTTTTTTGCGAAAGATCCTAAAAAGGGGGCTAGCAGTCTCAAAACCAAATCAAGGTTGGGATCCCTTCCCAACTATCCTCGATCTGATCCTGGATGTTAGGTATTGATTATACTCAACTTGGGCAAAATGCCAAGGCAAAGGACAGGCAGATCCCTGCGTGGCGAAATACTTTTGCGCCACAGAGGAAGGCTTTGCCTGATGGGCACTCCCTCGTTCAGCTCTGTGTAAATAATCTGTGCAGAAATCTGTGCAGATAAGAGGTAAAGCTGCTAGCAAACACAAGTGAGGACTGCTAGCATCCAATGGGATCTTTTGCTAATTGGCTTTAGCTACACAACTACAGCCCACTAAGGGACCACGGGATACGGTTGTATGGTCATTCTAGGCTAATTGAGACACTCCCCAAGCGTTCCGCGCCGCTGCCGCGACCACCCCCAGCCCCTTTCCCAGAGGGAGTCATCCCTCACCCCCAACCCCTCTCCCTTTGGGAGAGGGGAGTTAGGAAGCAATACAACAGAAATCTTTCAGTTCTGTTTAAAATGACTATAAACCTGCTTGTTTTAAACGTCGTTGGGGTCAAGCCTCGGAAACACGATTTTTGTATCCCCCAGTTTGTGAACAGGCTGTATTGTCACCTGCCTTTTCTGCAGACATTGAAGATTGTGACTTGAGGCAAGCAAAAGCACAGGCATCAAAAAACTGGCGTGGCCGCATTCTCCGACCGCGCCACCAGCTCAAGCCCTCTCCTCTACCCAAGTCGGTATTGCGTCTTGGGTCTTTTCTTGAGTGGGGGGGAGTTGAAACTGGATGCGCGGCTGCCCTACCCCATAGGTGAGGGTGTAGCTCCACTGCAGGCAGCGCAGCCACAGGCGGGGGTAACGCGCTTCTAGCCAGGGCTGCAGGCGACGCAGCAGATTTGGAAGCCAGCCCCTGAACAAAGCAGAGGTCAAGGCCAGGCCGGTATAGCTGAGGTAGGTGGGTAGCCACTGGGCAAAGCCTTTGGCCCCTACGGCCTCCCAGATCCACAGCAGCAGCCGTGGGTTTTGTAGGGCAGCTTTGATGGCCATGCGGTTAAAGGCCAGCCAGCCAGCCCGGTCTTTGATGAAATCGTCCACCACCTCCGGCGGCTCGGTGGCGAGAATGCCGAAAAAGCTGTTGAGAGTGGCATTGATGCGCTCGGGGGGCAGCACCTTGCCGGTGGGCACCATCATCCCCCGCGAGAAGAGCCAGGTGACGGCCGAGTTGCCCTGGTAGGCCCGGATCTGGGCTAAGTCCGCCGCCCTGAGCAGGTCGTGGCGCAGCGCCGTATCCAGCAGATCGCACAGGCGGGGGCAATTGCGCACCAGGGATCCAAAGCCGGTAAAGCTAAGGGGCGATTGCATAGCCGCCGCATCCCCTATGAGCAGTATCCGGTCAAAGGGTTCCGAAGACTCCGCCCCGCTGCCGCGAACAGGGTGCCGGGGCTGGCCAAATCGTCCGGGGATATAGCCGAAGGTCGCTTTTTTCCACTGCAAGCGCTCTGGGTCGCAGCGGCGGTATTCCGGCAGAATGGTGAAAAAATCTTCGTACAGTTCCAGCAGGGATCCGGGGTTTTCCGGATGCACCTGGTGGTAGTGGAACAGATAAAAGGTAAGATCTTCGCCTGGGCCGGGGAACAGCTCCCAAATGAGTTGCCGACCGCGGCTGATGTCCCCGTGGCTGGCCAGAATGTCCCCAAACTGGGGATCCCATACCCCTGGCTCAAACCCCCCCGCAATGGTAGCCCCCACCGTGGGGCAGACGCTATCAAAAGCCCGATGGCGGTAAAGCTGCTGGGCAATGGGAGAGACTGTTCCCATAGCATCCACCACAAGGCGGGATCCCAGCCGAAACTCCTCGCCGGTGGGCAAATCCTTCAAAACCAGCGTGACGCCTTGTTCGCCAACATAGGCCCGCTGAAACTCGGTGCGCTCGTAGATAGCTCCCCCGCAGGAAGTGAGAATTTGGCCACAGAGCTGCAATAGCTTTTCCGCGTCAATGGCCAGATTGAGTACCGTCGGCGTGTGCAAAACGGGAGCGCGAACCGGGCTATTGCCGTCAAAAAACTTGTTGAACCCATCCGTGTATTCCCGCAGGATCAAGCTCTCCATCTGCTCGGCGCTCAAAAGGCCCAAATCCACCAGGGTTTGCAGCTCCCGCCGGGAGATGTTCCACTCGCGGTTCATGCGGCCAAAAGGGAGTCGCTCCACCAAGGCCACGCGGTAGCCCAAGCGAGCCATGGCCGCTCCATAGATGGCTCCCAGCGCTCCTCCCACGATGGCCAGATCCCACTCCACTGGGGCCGGCTCAGGGCCAGGCTGGCGAAACAAGACCGGCTGAGCAGGGCGGTGGGCTGCGTGGCAATGTTGCACTTCTTCCCGCCAGCGCTTTTCCCACCAGTACACCCGCTGCAGGTCAAATTCTCCATTGGGGATCCGCCGAAAATACTTCACCGTTTGCGGGTAGAAAGGCTCAAGCTGATCGAAGATGGATCCCCGGTTCAGGTCGATCTGGGGCAACTGCGGGTAGCGGTGGGGAAATTGGCTTTGAATGGCCTGTTCCAGCTCTCCCAGCCAGCGAGCTTGGCGGGGGAAGGGCTGTTCCGACCACTGGAACACCTTGAGATAGGTAGTGTTCAGCCCCGACCACAAGAAAAGGGCCAGCTCAGCGCCGGATCCCTGTAGGCGCAGGCCCGTGGGGGTAAGAACCTTCTGGCTGCCTTGGGGCAGGGGGATACACTCCTGTAGCCAGCGCAGCACTTGAGCACTATCGGGGCAAGGGATCTCGCGGTAGTAAAGGGAAGTAAGCACGGCGCCGAGATAAGAAACCGAGCAAATCTTTACCCATTGTGACATGAGGGGATCCCTCCCCTTTGCCGATCCCGGGGATCACCCTCTACCCAGTTGTTCCCCCAGCTGCAGATCTGCAGGGGTGTTGCAATTGGTGAGCATCCTCTCAAGGGACTCCGTCCCGCTGTCGGGAACGGTCAGGGGCAGGATGGCTGTTGGCACCTGGGACAACCAGCCCTGAAAGGATCTTCCTCCTGCCTGCAAGAAACTCTCCAGAGAACCTAGCTGCGCCAGGCGATAGAAGCCACACAGGGGCTCCCAGCCCCGCTGACTTTTGGGCAGGGCGGCCACCGTCTGAGGGGGCAGGGTGGCAAGGCGCTGTCGCCAATCCCCAAGAACCTGCTCCTGCAAGCAGGGCAGATCGCAGGCCAGCAGCAGGATCCACTCCGGGGGAGCAGCCAAGGTTTGTAGCCGCCGGATCCCCTCTTGAAAGGCCAGCAGCGGGCCTCGGTGTTGCTCCGCAATGCTGTCCCGACCACGTGGGTCTTGCCCGACCAGGGGGGGAACGTTTTCCCGCCAGAGGTGCCAACCGGGATCCACCACCGGCGCATAGCGCTCCGGCCAGGGGGTGAGGATGTAAACCGCGTCGGCGCAGGCTGCTGCCACCTGAGCCACCCGTCGCAGCAGGGGGATCCCATCCCAAAGCACCAAGGCTTTGTCGGATCCCATGCGGCGGCTGTTGCCCCCGGCCAAGATCAGAGCCACGACCGCAGGCGGGGAATCTTCAGGCATTTTGGACATCCAGTTTTCCACAACGAGCAGCAGGTATTTGTGGAGGAATAGGATAGGGATCCCATCCTCTCCTCACTCTAGCCGCTATGTCTGAGCCCTCTGGTCGTCTGGTTTGGAACCACTCCACCCACATCTCAGGGTTGATCCCTGTTTTGGAACGCCTGACCCGGCAGGCGGGCATTAAAACCGTGACGCCGGGCGCTCTGTCCTGCAGCCGTGGGCGGATCCCCCAGTTGCAGTTGCGGGTTTCGGTGCCGATCCGGGGCGGGTACAAGCTGGTGGCCCGCAAGGGAAGCAGCGTGCAAGAGGTGTTTGTGGTAACGGATCTCAGCCAAACCGAGCTAGAGGCGGCTATTCTCCGCTGTTTGTAGTCAACTGTTTGTAGTCAACCGAGCCTCGTTATTGCTCCGCAACGCTGTCCCGACCCAGAACTTCGTCCTGCTGGGGCAAATGGCACATCAGTTGAGGATGAGTTAGCTATGTCTCGTGCTAGTCTCAAGCCCGCCCGTATCAGCGCTGTTTTACCCGGATCCCTGGCAGCAGAAGTGGGCATCCAACCTGGAGAGGCCCTGGTCAGCATCAACGGCGAACGCCCCCGCGATCTCATCGACTACCGCTTCCTGATCGCTGAGGAGTGTGTAAGCCTGGAGATCTTGAATAGCCAAGGGATCCCGCGCACAGTTGAGCTGGAGAAGGGAATCGACGAGGATCTGGGGCTAGAGTTTGAGACAGCCCTGTTCGATGGCCTGATCCAGTGCGCCAACGCTTGCCCCTTTTGCTTCATCGACCAACAACCTCCGGAAATGCGGGCAACGCTGCACCTCAAGGACGACGACTACCGCCTCAGCTTTTTCTACGGCAGCTACCTCACCCTCACCAACTTGCCTGCTGCCGAATGGGAGCGCATCGCTCGCCTGCGCCTTTCTCCCCTCTACGTGTCAGTGCATGCTACCGACCCGGAGCTGCGCAGCCGCTTGCTCAAAAACCCGCGGGCTGGCCTGATTTTGGAGCAGTTGGCCTGGTTTCGCCAGCATCGCTTGCAACTGCACGCACAGGTGGTGGTCTGCCCAGGCTGGAACGATGGGGATCACCTCACCCGCACACTCCTCGATTTGGCCGCCTTTCGCCGGCCCGTAGACGGGATCCCCACCGTCCTCTCGGCAGCAGTGGTGCCGGTGGGGTTGACGCGCTTTCGCCCCCCTGGTGATGAGCTGGTTCCTGTCGATGCGGCCAAGGCCCGAGAAGTGATCCAGCAGGTGGAAACTTTGCAGGTCGGGTTTCGGCAAACATTGGGATCCACCTTTGCCTGGCTGGCCGATGAGTGGTATCTGCTGGCGGGGTGGGAACTGCCCCCGGAAGAGCACTATGAAGATTACCCCCAACTGGGGAATGGCGTGGGATCCCTGCGGCTTTTCCTCAGCCAGTTCGAGCAGCTCAAACTGCCGCCTGAGCTCCCTTCTCCCCTCAAGGTTCTGTGGGTGGTGGGCAATGCCGTAGAGCAAGCCTTCCAGCCTGTGGTGGAGCAGATGAACCGCATCCGCGGGCTGCAGTTGGATCTTTTGCCTATTGCCAGCCAATTTTGGGGACAAACCCTGACGGTGACCGGGCTGCTGACGGGGCAGGATATCTTGGATGCCCTGAAGTCTGTGGAAAACTTGGCGGACTATGATGGGCTATTGCTACCCCAGATCGCCCTCAAGGACGGGGAGCGCTTTTTGGACGATCTGACCTGGCAGGATCTGCAGGCCCAGGTGGGGATCCCGGTGGTGCGGGTGGACGGCGGGCCGGCAGGCTTGGTGCAGGCGGTGCAACAGCTAGAACAGGGCTATGCCTACGGCACCCTGTGTTGTTCCGCAACGCTCGGGCGAAGGGAAACTGCACCGCTGACGCGACCAAGAACAGCTTTGAGCCGAGGATCCTGAGGCGATGCAGAGGTTGCGGCGAGGATTGTTTCTGCTGCTGGGGGTGGGGCTGGGGATCCTGGCCATCACGGGCTTGGCGGCTTTCTACGTAGATCTGGCCTGGTTTGCCGAGCTGAATGCTCTGCCGGTACTGTGGACGCGGGTGATTGCCCGCTGGGGGCTGGGCCTGGGCGCTTTCCTCTTTGCCCTGGCGGTGACGGGATCCAACATCTGCTCCTGCTGGCGGGGGGCAACCTTGGCTGGGGCCTGGGCGATTGCCACAGGTTTGAGTGTTTTCTTTGCTTGGTCTCTTTCCAATCACTGGTTCACGCTGTTGCTCTGGCTGAACCAGGGGCCCGTCGGGGAGTCGGATCCCATTTTCAACCGCGATCTCAGTTTTTTTCTCTTCAGCCTGCCTTTCTGGGAGACGCTGCAGCAGTGGTGCTTCAACCTGGTGCTGCTCACCTTGATTGCCGTTGTCCTCATCTACTTGGTGGAGCTGGGGCTTTCCGAGCAACGGCTGACCTTGGCCCTCTCTCTCTATGCCCAGCGGCACCTGCTGATCTTGGGGGGATCCCTGTTTCTCATTCGCGCCTGGGGCCATTGGCTGGAGCGCTACGAGCTGCTCTATTCCACCCGCGGCGTTGTGTTTGGGGCCGGTTTTGCCGATGTGCATGCAACCTTGCCGGCCACGACCTTGATGAGCGGGGTGGCGGGCTTGACGGCAGTGGGGTTCTGGGTTTTGGCCCGCCAGGGGATCCGCCTCAACCTTCCTTTCCTCAAGTCCTGGTGCCCTTCCTGGGCCAGCTCTCTCCTGGCGCCGGCCATCCTCTGGGGGGCCTACCTGGGGTTTGGGCTGCTAACCACCCAACTTTATCCCCAACTGGTGCAGACCTTCTTGGTCACCCCCAACGAGCTGGAGCTGGAGCGCCCCTACATCGAGGACAACATCCGTTTTACCCGTGCTGGCTTTGGCCTGGCCGATGTCGAAGTCCAACCCTTCCCGGAAGGGGGATCCCTGACCTGGGAGATCCTGCAGCAGAATCAATCCACCCTAAGCAACGTGCGCCTCTGGGATGCGGATCCCCTATTGGCCACCTACCGCCAACTGCAAGAAATCCGCCCCTACTACCAATTTCCCTATGTGAATGTGGATCGCTACCGCATTGGGGGAGAATTGCGCCAAGTTATGCATGCCGCCCGCGAGCTGGACTTTGCCCAGGTGCCCCCCGCCGCCCAAACCTGGGTTAACCGGCGGTTTTTTTACACCCACGGCTATGGCCTCACCCTCAGCCCGGTGAATGTGGTGACCCCTGAGGGCCTGCCGGACTTTTTCCTGTCGGATATCCCGCCGCGGGTTTCTCCTCGCTACCCTGAGGTGGCCTCCGTCTTGCGGGTGGAGCAGCCGGCCCTCTACTATGGCGAGCTGACCACCACCGATGTTTTCGTGGGCGCTGAGGCGCGGGAATTGGACTACCCTGCAGCAGAGCGCTATGTGTACAGCAGCTACCGGGGCAGCGGTGGCGTGCCCATTCCCCACCTCTGGCAGCGGTTTCTCTACGCCTGGCATTTTGGCGATCTGCGCATCCTTCTCAGCCGCGAGCTGTCTTCTGCCACCCGCTTTCTCTATCGCCGCCAAATCCGCGAGCGCATCCGTCGGGTGATGCCCTTTTTGCTCTACGACCGGGATCCCTACCTGGTCATTCAAGGCGGCAAGCTCTACTGGTTTTTCGATGCCTATACCACCAGCAGCCGCTACCCCTACTCGGAGCACCTGCCCGGCTTTCCCTTCAACTACATCCGCAACTCGGTCAAGGCGGTGATGGACGCCTACAACGGCAGCATCGATTGGTACATTGCCGACCCTCGGGATCCCCTCATCCAAGCCTACGCCCGCATCTACCCCACCCTCTTCAAGCCTCTGGAGGCAATGCCGGAGCCGCTGCGGCAACACATCCGCTATCCCCAAGACCTCTTCCGCCTGCAAGCGCAGCAGTTTGCCACCTACCACATGACGGATCCCCGCCTCTTCTACAACCGCGAGGATCAATGGCAGATCCCCGGCCAGTTCCGCAATCGACGGCGCATTCCCATGCAGCCGCAGTATCTCATTCTCACCTTGCCGAGGGATCCCCAAGGGGTTGCAAACCACACTCCTGAGTTCGTCCTCCTCTCCCCCTATGCCCCTGTTAACAAGCAGAACATGGTGGCTTGGATAGCGGCCCGCTGCGACGGGGAAAACTACGGCAAGCTCCTGGTGTACGAGTTTTCCAAGCAACGGCTCATCTATGGCCCGGAACAGGTGGAAGCACGGGTCAATCAGGATCCCTTAATCTCCGAGCAAATTTCCCTCTGGAACCAGCATGGGTCGCGGGTGAACCTGGGCACGCTGCTGGTCATTCCTATCGAGACTTCTTTGCTCTATGTTCAGCCCCTTTACATCGAAGCAGAACAGGGCCGCTTGCCTCAGCTCACCCGGGTGATCGCTGCCTACGAAGACCGGGTGGTGATGGAACCGACTCTCGGCCAGGCCTTAGAAGCCCTCTTTCTGCCGAGGGGCAGCCGATAGAGAAAGGGATCCCCTCCTCATTTTTGAGGCAGGTAGTTGACGAAACTTAACGGATGTTTTAAGTTTAGGTTGTCAATCTTCGCGCTTCCTTAGGGAAGTTTGTCCTCATGACTA
>NZ_JANSIM010000111.1:0-21121 GCF_047502655.1 Synechococcus sp. R5-12
CCTGCGGCTATGGTGCGGGCCTCCAGCCCGAAAATTTGGTGAGCTTTCTGGGAAGGGATCAGTCTTGGATGTACTCCTCGCCAGAGATCAGGGCAGCTTCGGCTTTTTGAAACTCCCTTCCCAAGTAGGCCGCATGGCTGAGCTGGGAGACCACTCTCTCCTGCTCCTTTTCAAAGATCTGTACACACAGTTCTTTGGCCGTGCGCCCAACGTACACCCGTTCAGGGGATCGGTTGACGGGGCCCTTGGCCGGGATCACAGCTCCTGTCTCCGGATCGGTGGCCAGCCCCCGCTCGTTGATGACGGTGCTGTAGTACTTGGCGCAAATGAGGTTCTGCTCCCGATCCAAGTAGATGACGAAATAGCCCGCCGGATCCAGATCCAGGGGGCGGCGGGAGAGATGGTCGTCAATACTGCGAATCTGCTCGCTCAGGGGATTGGAGGAAGGGGACATAGAACGGCCGACCAAAACCGCACAGGAGGAACGTAGCCGGGACTACTTTTGGCTGCTCTCATTGTGGCAGATGAACCCAATCTTTGGGCAGCCTTTGGGGTGGTTGACTTCCTTCCCAGCTTGAACGGTGGGGCTGGTCATATACCCGATGAAGGGGATCCTGTGCGGGCCATCCACCTGAGGTCTCAGAGCTTGGATTAGCGCGGGGCAACCCGATAGAATCGGGTGGCCGTCACCCACTGGTCGGAAGGGATCCCCTCGACAATGATGGCGCGGGCAATGGCATTGCCCAGTTGGGATCCCCGCACCCGCACGTCGGCAAAGGAGCCACTCTGCTCAAAAGAGGCAATCTCCTGGAAGTTCAGCGGACGGGGGGATGCCACCGCCAACACCTGGGCTTGGCCGAAGGGTGGAGCGATGGTCAACCGATAGCTGGCCCCTGGCGGCGGGAAGGTGCGCACTTCTCCGGCCCGCAGAAACTCGTTGCCACCGGAAAAGCGGTTGGGCAAAATCAGATGGGTACGGCCATCGGCTTGGATGCTGAACAGGTAAACGTAGGCATCGCGGTTGGTGCTCAGGGTAATGGCAATCGGCTCGCCAGGCCGGTAGATGGGGTTAGACCCGTGCCGATCCAGCTCCAGATTCACCCGCAGGTCGGAAGGAACGGGGTTGACAATGATGGAGCGGGTGCCAACATCCAACTGACGAGTATCGGCCAGTTGCAGCCTTTGTAAAGGAGGGTAGATGCCTAGGGTTTGCGGAAAAACAGCGGTGGTCGGAGCCACAGACAGCCCCAAAGCCAGCGGTAGGAAAAGCAGTTTGGCATTCATGGTTCACACCCAATCAATGGCTATGTTCATCCTAGGAAGGGGCGCAGGTTATGCGGGTCAGGCTTTGCGCAATCTCCAATCTCTTGCCGCGGCAGTTTCTCCTGCTGCAGATGGCACCCCCAAGAGGGAAAAGACGGTAAACCAGCGGGGGCACGGCTCTGTTCTCGGTACCTGGGATGGGAATTGGGAGCCACCGGTTTGGCAAGGGTTAATCTACAGGTAAGGGATCCCTTCCTCATGCCAGCTTCCCAGTCAACCCCCAACTTGCTCATGGCTCACGACAGCTACCAAGAAGGCATCGCAGCGGTACAAGCGGGCGATTTCCAGGCTGCCATCCAAGCGTTTCGCCAGGCGGTTGCTGCCGATCCAACCCATACCGAAGCTCGTTACAAGCTGGCCTGGGTACTGGGTATGAGCGGCTATCTGGATCCGGCCCTGGCAGAGCTGGAAGCCGTTTTGGCGGCAGATCCCAACCATGTGGCAGCCCATTACAATCGAGGGGCCCTCCTCTTGCAAAAGGCCCAACTGGAAGCAGATGAGGACGGACAAATCGATCTGGCCGTTCTACAGCAGGCAGAAGCAGCCTTTCAAACGGTAATGCGCTTGGATCCCACCGACCAACGGGCCTTTGCCTTCCTCAATTTGGTCAAGCGGGCCATTCGCAACCATCAGGCGTCCACTCAGGTCTCCGGCGGCAGTGGCGGGTAAACCCCTGCACCAAGGCTTCAATCGGCGCAATGCTGGGATCCCCCAGCTCAGCCTCTGCTTCTTGAGAGACCTGTCGCACCACTTCCGGTGACAGTTGCAGCTTTTCCACCAACTGCCGAAAAGCATCCAGCTCTTCCAGATTCACCACGGGCTCCTCCGGGCTGCGAGCGCTGGCGGCAATCACCAGGTAGCCCAACTTGAGGATGAGACGCTTCTCGGCCTCATCGCCGATTTTCGACAGCACCTCCTCCAACGGGACTTGCTGCACTAGGTACTGGCGGATCTCTTGCGCCAAGCTGGCCCGCTGGTCGGGATCCGAAGCAAAATGCTGAGAGAGTTGCTGGGCGATGAGTTCTACTTCCGCAGCCTCTAGCGCACCATCAGACCAGGCCATCGCAGTGACGGCTCGCAGCAGATTCATCTGCTTGGGAGTAATGCCGGGCGGGGGTGGAGTGGGCATATATCCTCCTGGGGTGGCTTATCTGCCAGTGTAGAAGGGGATCCTGGACCCTTCTGGTTAAGTTTGGTATCTGCTCGATGGCTGCTGGCTTTGGCTCAAGTCAAGATAGGTGCCGCCTACCCGGTCGAAGGGGGGCTTTTGCCGAGGGGATCCGATAAGTCTGTGGAGGTTGTGGTCGGCTGGTGATTGCACAGCCTGAAGCCCGTTGCGTAGCATAAATGAATAAAGTCTGGGGATCCCGGCAATTTGGAGAGGTGTCCGAGCGGTTTAAGGAAGCAGTCTTGAAAACTGCCGTGGTTCACGCCACCGTGGGTTCGAATCCCACCCTCTCCGTTTATCTTGAGGTAAAGCCCAACGGGTCGAAGCTACAGAGATTCACTGGCCCAGAGGGGGAGCTATCCACATGACCATCCTTGATTTATCGACCTTGACCACTCAACAGCTCAAAGACATAGCTTGGCAGTTGCGGGGCACTCCCGCAGTGGAGCCCATCTATCGGGAACTGGGATCCCGACCCAAGAGCATAGTGATTGCACCTGAAGATCCCCAGTGGACAGAAAAGGTTAACCAAATCCTCACAGAGGGATCCCCATCCTGACCGTCGCATCCCAAACAAGGCGGGACATGAATATCGAACAGCCGCCCTTGCCTGCCTGTGTCAGCTCTGCTAAATACTAAACACCCCCCACAGTTCCTTTAGTTGAAGAGAGGGTCACCATCTTGGGTAGCAGGAGCTAGCCGCAATGATTCCCACCGTCAAAGACGTTTGTCAAATTCATCCTATGGCCTTGAACTACGCCATAGTTGAGCAAATTGAAAATCTGTCGAATGTTATCGAGCATACAGCAGAGGATGCCCGGGCATTCTTCGCCAAAAACCACATTACCCGCGGGATGGATCTGTTGCTGCGTCAGGGGCTCAAACGGCTGGCAGGTCGCTCCGACCAAGCGGTGTTTGAACTCAAACAGGCGATGGGGGGTGGTAAAACCCACTCCATGATTGCCCTAGGGTTGCTGGCGCGGGATGCCGCTTTGCGTGCCGAGGTTGTGCCAGACATCACTCAAGATGCTCCTTTTGCCGACGCTAAACTGGTTGCCATCAATGGACGCCTCAAGTTCGAGCAACGGTTTATTTGGGGAGAGATTGCCCGGCAACTGGGGAAAGAAGAGGCTTTTGTCAAATTTTGGCAGCACGGAGCAGATGCCCCCAGTGAGCAGGATTGGATTGATTTAATTGGAGATGAACCCACCCTCATTCTATTGGACGAGCTGCCGCCCTACTTCGACTACGCCATTACCCGCATGGTGGGCGGAGGTACATTGGCGCAAGTGACAACCTACGCCCTATCGAACCTGCTGAGTGCCGCCTTGAAGTTAAAGCGCTGCTGCATTGTCATTTCCAACCTATCCGGCAGCTACGAAGGAGCCTCACGGGAACTGCAAAAAGCAATCGGTAACTTCGCTCAAGAAACCAACCGCCAAGCGCGATCCATCACACCGGTAGACCTGGGCACATCGGAAATTTACGACATTCTCCGCAAGCGGCTATTTAGCTCCCTGCCCAATGTACAAACCATTGATGCAGTTGCTTCTGCCTACGCAAAAGTGCTGGGAGATGCAGCCAGAGCCAAATCAATTGCCAAAACTGCCGAACAAATTGCCGCCGAAATTCATGCTTCTTACCCTTTCCATCCTTCGGTTAAGCACATCATTGCCCTATTTAAGGAAAACGAAAGCTACCGTCAAACTCGCGGCTTGATGCAGTTTGTTTCAAAAATAATCCAGTCGGTATGGAAGCGTCCCAGCAACGATGTCTACCTGATCGGTTGCCAGCATCTGAACCTCAACATCCCAGATGTGCGGGAAGAGATCAACAAAATCAGCAATCTACAGGGAGCGATTGCCCACGATATTGCGGCCAATGGCACTGCTGTCGCTGAACTGGTGGATCAAAAACTGGGCCATGATGCTGCCAGTCAGATTGCTGCCCTGCTGTTGACTGCCTCTCTGTCTGAATCAGTTGATGCCGTGAAAGGCTTTACCGAGGGGCAATTTTTGGAATACCTAGTAGCTCCTCAGCGGAATGTCAGCGAATTTCAGGATGCTTTTCAAGCGTTCCGTGCCAACGCCTGGTACCTGCACCGCAAAGAAAACGATGCTTGGTACTTTTCCAACATCGAGAACCTGCGTAAGCGCATTGATAGCCGTGCCCGCAACGCTCCCCAGCCGAAAATTGATGCGGAAATGAAGCGGCGGCTGGAAGAAATTTTCCGACCCCAACGGCGGATTGCCTATCAAGAGGTGCAAGCCCTGCCCAAAATTGATGAGATTCGCCTCAATGGCCCGCGGGTGTGCCTGGTACTCAGCCCAGACAGCAAAACACCCCCAGAAGAGGCCCAGCAGTTTTGGGAAAGTGTTCCCGAGAAGAACAACTTTTGTGTGGTTACCGGAGATGGCTCCAATCTGGCCAGCCTAGAAGACAAAACCCGTCGTTTGTGGGCCGTTGCCCGAGTACTGGAAGAAACCGGTGGAGACAAATCCCCCCACAAAGCAGAACTGGAGGAAGAGGCCGAACAAGCCGCCTACGACTTTAACGCCACTGTGGTCAGCCTGTTCAATCGGGTCTATTACCCCATCAAGGGCAAACTGACTCCTACCAAGCTCTCCATGACCTTTACGGGCAATACCTTCCATGCTGAAGAGCAGATCGAAAAAGCCCTATCCGATGTCGGTGCATCCAAGCTGTATGTCGATGTGGAAGCCAATGCCGAGGCGTTGCTGTCGCGAGCAGAAGACCTGTTGTGGCCAGCAGGGGGAGAGCGGCGTATCCCTTGGCGAGACGTGGTTTCCCGCACCATCACCAACGAGCGCTGGCCCTGGTTGCCCCCCAAAGGAATGGATACCCTGCGGCAGATAGCCGTCAGCCAAGGTCGCTGGCGGTACACCGAAGATGGATACATCGAAAAGGGGCCCTTTCCGCCCCCCCGCACATCCGTAGCCATCACCCAGCGAGAATACGATGACCGCACCGGTACGGCTACCTTGGAAATTCTGCCTCGAGATGCGGGCAAAAATGGCCGTGTTCACTACGACTACGCGCCCAATGTGGATGCCAACAGCCCTGTGGTGCCCGATACGATCTGGACAACCAATGACACTGCCCTGTGGTTTGTCGCCATTGACCCGGATGGCCGGCACGAGACAGGGGATGTCTATGCTTGGAAGAATACGCTGACCCTCACCCACCAGCCTCGTATTGGCGGCGGCAAGCGCACCGTAGAGCTAACCGTGAAACCCCGTGGTCAAATTCGCTGGAACACCACGGGCATTAACCCACGGGAAGGCACCCTCTACACTGGCCCCATCGAACTAGAGGGATCAGAAGCCGTTACCATCTATGCCTACGCCGAAGATCAAGGGGTGAGCACCACTCGCAACTTCACGATCCCGGCGCTCGACCAAAAAGGGCCGGTGATTGACAAAAACAAACCGGCTAAGCTGCACAAGCGCCTCAACCTGCAAGGAAATAAGGCGAGTTATACGGCCATCAATCAGAGCAAGGCTTTGGGTGTGCGACTGGCGGGTGGGATCTCCCTAACCGTGGGGGAAGGGAACCGAGCCATCACCACCCGGTTTGGAAGCGATATGGTGGTAAAAGCGGAAGACATTGAGCAGTTTATTGCGATAGCACGTCAGGCTTTGGGCAATGAGACGGCAGAGGTGAGTCTGCGCTTGGACGAGCTACGCTTCAGCAGCGGCCACGATTTGGAAGTCTTTTTGCATCGGTTGGAAATCAATCCTGAGCCGGGAGAGGTAGAGCAGTGAGCGATAAAAAATGGGAGACGGTGGGGTTCGGCTGTCCCAAAACCGTTGATCCCCACCACTTTGTGGTCGAAATACCTGCCGGCAGAACCGCTCCTGTGCTGATTTACGAAGTCTATGGCATCAAGGCGGGCATCAACGGACAGCCGGACATTGCGGAGCGCTGTGTTCTCAGCCGGTCTATCTGGAGCCAGATTGCTGAGGATCTCAAACAAGAGTTTAATGACCGCCTGCGGGCGAAAAAAATGAATCCGAGCCGTTGGACAACTGGCCGCAACCTCGTAGAACGTCTGCTGGGGAAGGAATTGCTGGTGCTGGCTTGGGCAGTAGAACGGGCCAAACCGGAGGCGATCCCCAATGCCATTCGCAACTGGAGAGGGCTGCGTCCAGAAGAGCGCTGGTGGCTTTACACCATGACAGCAGCGGCGACAGGGGGTGTCGATCACGGGAATATCGGTTGGCGCAAAGCCCTGCGCTATGCCCTCACAGAAAATCCCTTGACGGAACTGAGTGTGCCCACTCCGGTCAAGCGCCCATACCAGCCAGCTTGTTCCGATAGCTTGCGTAGCGAAGCCGTAGAAGCCGATCAACTCAGCCTGTTATCCTGCTTGCAAGAAGATCCCTCGCCCTTTTGGAATAGTGAAGCAACCATTGGCACGACAAAGCTAAGAGATTAAGTTTTACTAGATAAAACCGCCTATTTGGGAGAATGCAAATGATGACAGAACTGCTGGAGAAAGCGATTAGCAAGTTAAAAGCTCTACCCACAGAGGAGCAAAATGCAATTGCCAGCCTGATTCTTGATGAGCTAGAAGACGATCAGCGATGGGAAGAATCTTTTGCTTCTTCAGCGGATATGTTAGCAAAACTCGGTGCCGAGGCAATAGCCGAGTATCAAGCAGGCAAGACGGAAGAATTAAACCCCGAAACACTGTGAAATCTCGCACCACTGCCCAGTTTCGCAAGTTGTTTAACGCTCTTCCAGAGTCCATTCCAGATTTGGACAAGCTAGACTTACAAAGGACGCTGTCGCACTTGATTGCGCTCGATCACAGTAAACATCCCTTCCAGTACCAAGTTTTTATCGCCGATCAACTTTAGCAATTGCTGAGCTGGTTCTTCTGGCGTACTCGGCTGGTAACGAAAGTAAACCACAGATGCTCTTTCTCGGGAAGAATAACGAAAAATTAGTTCTCCATAATCCCGATCAAAAGTCAATATAATCCGCTTCTCTTGTGCAGCTCTAGCCAAGACCTCGAAATCTTTAGTACCTGGAGCTTCCTCTGAGAGCGATGCCACATCTAAGCCAGCATCTCGCAATAGACAGATACTTAAGCGTGGAAAATTTTCATTGACGAGAAATTGCATCAACTGACTTTATCTGAAAAACTGTAGAAGTTCATTTCACGCATACATTCTTGGATATAGCTAAACATAGCCCTAAGTGCTTCTGGAGTCAGCGTAGGGTAGTTTTCCAAAATCTGCTTTTCCGTCCAGCCTGCCGAAAATAGCCCCAAAATAAATTCCACCGATAGGCGACTTCCTCTGAAAACTGGCTTACCCAGGAGAATATCGGGATCCGAATGAATATAGTCTTCCCAGTTCACGGCTTAGGGCCCTAAGAGCTACCATGATCGATGGTATCGCCGGAGATCTCCCTTGTCCATCATCCCCCTTGCTTGGAAAGATAAGCCGAGTTTGATCGAGCGGCTCTTGCCTGCCCAAAAAATCAGCGCCGAAGCCCAAAAGGAACGCAAAGCTGGGGCGGGACAAACCCTTACGGCGTTAGGGAGCTATTGGAAAGGGCGCAAACCCCTGATCCTGGCCAAAGCCTGTGTGTTGGGGGCATTGCTACCTGCAACGGATAACCCCGAAGCCGATCTGGAAGTGTTTGAATTGTTGATGGGCATTGCTGACAGCAGTTTGGAACGCCGTCTGAAATCGCAACGGGATAAACCCAAATTGGCGCAACGCTCTTACCTGGAAAAACTGGAACTCTGCAAACGCCCGGAAGAATGCGACGATGCCACCCTCTACGGCCCCATCTGGGAACGGGTGAATCGGCATTTGGGCACCGATGCCCGTAGCTTTCCGGAATTGGTGGAGCAACTGGGGATCTTGCGGTTTGGCCATCGCCCGCGGGTGGGAGATACCTTCTGCGGCAGCGGCCAAATCCCCTTTGAAGCGGCCCGGCTGGGCTGCGATGTCTATGCCAGCGACCTCAACCCCATCGCCTGCATGCTCACCTGGGGCGCGCTGAACATCGTGGGAGCCGATGCCGCCACCCGCCAAGCAATCGAACAAGCCCAAAAAGAAGTGGCAGAAGCAGTGGATCGGGAAATTACCGCCCTGGGCATCGAACACGACGAACAGGGCAACCGCGCCAAAGCCTATTTGTATTGCTTAGAAACCCGTTGCCCCCATACGGGCTGGATGGTGCCAATGGCTCCCAGTTGGGTGATCAGCAAAACCCGCAATGTGGTGGCGAAGTTAATCCCCAATTACGACCAAAAACGCTTTGAAATTGAAATTGTCACGGGAGTGAGCGAAGCGGAAATGACCGCCGCCGCCAAAGGCACCGTGCAAAAGGGCGATTTGGTGTACGTGCTGGATGGGGAAGAATACCGCACGCCGATCAAAACCATTCGCGGCGATTACCGCCTGCCCGATGGCACCACCGGCAACAAACTGCGCCGTTGGGAAAAGCACGATTTTATGCCTCGCCCCGACGATATTTTTCAGGAACGGCTGTATTGCATTCAGTGGATCACCGCCGAAACATTGGGCAAGAGCCGTCAAGAAACCTTTTTCGCCAGCGTCACCCCCGCCGACCTAGAACGAGAGCGCAAAGTAGAGCAAATCGTTAGAGAAAACCTCGCCGCTTGGCAAGAAGCTGGACTGGTTCCCGATATGCCGATTGAACCTGGATACAATACAAGTCAGCCAATTTGGGAGCGGGGCTGGACTTATTGGCATCATTTGTTTAACGCACGGCAGTTATTGATAGCGAGGCTAATTAAAGCATATTCAATTCCATCAAATTTTATACTGTTTTCATATCTGCTGAATTATTTCTCGAGATTATGTTTTCGGGATGTATCAAGAGATAATATACAGGACACTTTTTACAATCAAGCTCTCAATACAATCTGGAACTATGGTTGTAGGGCTACGGTATTAGTGATAAAGTTTTTAGTCATGGATTTTCCTTCTTCTATTTGCCTGCATGAAAAAACTACTCTATGTGAAAGTGCTTTATACACGAGTTCCTATAACCATATTTTCATCACCGATCCCCCCTATGCCGATGCAATTCATTACCACGAAATCACCGAGTTTTTTATTGCGTGGTTGCGAAAGAATCCGCCCAAAGAATTTGCCGATTGGGTGTGGGACAGTCGGCGGGCGTTGGCCATTCAGGGCAAAGGCGAAAAGTTTCGGCAGGACATGATTGCCGCCTATACTGCCTTGGCAAACCACATGCCCGACAACGGCTTACAAATTGTGATGTTCACCCATCAGGATGCCGAAGTATGGTCGGATATGGCCAGCATCATGTGGGGGGCGGGCTTGCAAGTTACAGCCGCTTGGTACATTGCCACCGAAACCACTTCCGAACTCAAAAAAGGCGGGTATGTGCAGGGTACGGTGTTGCTGGTGGCCCGCAAGCGCTTGCAAGATACTTCTGCCTATCGGGATGAACTGGTAGAAGAAGTGCGGCAAGAAGTTGCCCATCAGATTGAAACCATGGTGGGGCTAAATCAAAGCACTCAAGGCAAGGGGCGCACCGAAAACCTGTTTGAAGATGCCGATTTGCAAATGGCAGGTTATGCGGCAGCGTTGCGGGTATTGACGGGCTACCGGCGCATTGATGGACAGGATATGGTGGCAGCAGCCCTGCGCCCCCGACCCAAAGGCGAAAGAGATATCGTTCGGGAAATTATTGATTATGCCGTGCAGGTTGCCAATGAGCATCTTGTACCTGAAGGCATCGCGCAGGGGGTGTGGGAGGGGTGCTGTGGTGCAGAGCGCTTTTATCTGAAAATGATGGAGCTAGAAGCCGTAGGGCTAAAGAAACTCGACAATTACCAGAACTTTGCCAAGGCATTTCGCGTCAGCGATTATAGAGAATTGATGGCATCTCAACAACCCAACAATGCCCGCCTCAAAAATGCCATAGATTTTAAGAAGAGCGGCTTTGAGGGAGAATTTGGGCGTTCAGCACTGCGAGCCGTTTTGTTTGCTCTCTACGAACTGCAGAAAGAGGCGGATAGCGATGAGGTGATGGAACACCTGCGGTCTTTGGTGCCCAACTACCACATGCGCCGGGATGATTTGGTGGCTTTTTGTCAATACATTGCCCGCAAGCGAGAACACCGCTACCCAGAAGAGTCCTCAGCCGCCGGGATCTTGCTCGCCCTTATCAGAAATGAACGCTTGGGTTGAAGAAGAAGTTATAGGATTAACTCACTCACAAGTTGTATTGCCAGGGCTTCCTTCAAGCTCAGCATCTGAGTTAAAGTATTTCTCAACAATCGACTTTATTTGGTTAACATAAGCTATAGCCTTGTCCGCATTTTTTTGTTTGTAGTATTCCAAGGGGACAATATCTACAGCTCCATAAAAAGCCAACTCCCTATCTTTGCGCATCTCAAATGATATGTTTTCCAGCAAGGCTATTTCCTCGTCAGAAAGCTCTGGGAACCGTTCTCTATTTTCTGCTACTTGGCCACCAGGGTCATGGGTTTTGCCGTAGTTTATTCCCTTAATGATTAGGCAAGCTTTGATGAATAACTCAATGATTTCTTGGCACATCCGAACTACATCAGCGTAATCGCCAACCTCATAGAAGAATGACAACGCTTGGATGCGATAATTAGCCCTTTGATAGTAGTCTCTTGCTAATTTCTTTCTCATCGTTATTCACCCAATAGGGGATCCCCCGGCATACTTTATACGTAATTAAACTGTCACAGATGAGTTGATTGACTATATCCCTGATCTGCGTGATGCAGTTCTGCTTTTCATAGATGATGTGGTGGTTGGTAGCCACTTCATAAGTCAAGCTGGCTGGCCTGCATAGCTCTGTGGGCTTTAGCAAGATAAAGTTTATCTCCAAGCCAAGAAGTTTTTCTAGATCCCTGCAGGTAGGAAGCAGTAAGTCATCTCTGCTTCTGCAATCGGGTATATTCTCTGCAATTACTAATAAATCGAGGTCAGAGCCGTGAACCCATGAATTATTGGCGCGGGATCCATAGACAACAATAGCCCACAGATCCGAGCCAAAGACGGATTGAATTTTCTCTTGAATAAGCCGCGCTTGTGCTTCGGATATTCCTATGCTGCGCTTCTCTCTGCCCTGAAAGCCTGCAGACTCTTGTACGGTTGACATGGCTACCTTGCGCTGATCAGCTTATTCTGCAAAGACGCTGCTTGCGCCTTCGGCTGCTCATTTTAAGGCTAGAGTATTGTTACGATTTTACCCCAGCCCGCCATGTCCAGCACTTCTTTCCTACGCCGTTTCAGTTCCCGCCAGCAGCGGCTCAGCCATGTCTTTCTCAAAGATCGCCTGGCAAAGGCACGCACCTACAAGCGCATTGCTGGGTACTTTCGCTCTTCTATTTTTGAATTGGTGACTGAAGAGATTACACACATCGAGCAGGTGCAGATCGTCTGTAACAGCGACTTGGATCCCTGGGATATTGCCATCGGCAAAGCTTCCCGCCAGGCCAGAGAAATGGCGCTCAAAGAAAAATGGAACGAAGAGAAAGGAGAATTGATCACCAGCCTATTACAGCGCCCCCGCTACCGTCAACTTTACGAAATCCTCAAAAGCGGCAAAGTGGAAGTGCGAGTGGTGTCAGCCGCAGATGCCCCCTTTCTCCACGGCAAAGCAGGTGTTATTGAGGCAAGAGATGGCACCAAATCTGCTTTTATCGGCAGCCTCAACGAAACGCGGCAGGGATGGCAAGAGCATTACGAAATTGTCTGGGAAGACCAGTCGCCAGAAGGGGTTGCTTGGGTCGAAGCGGAGTTTCAGTACCTGTGGGAACGGAGTGTTCCTCTGCCAGAAGCGATTGTGGAAGAGGTGGGGCGATTATCTCGCAAGGTAGAGGTATTTCTTCAAGACTTGCAACCTGTCGATGTTCCTGGAGCCGCATTGGTGGAAGCCCCTCTCTATCGCCGGGGTGAGGTTCTCAAACCATGGCAGCAGTCGTTTGTGGAAATGTTCCTGGAACACCGAGAGCTGTATGGTGCAGTGCGACTCATTCTGGCAGATGAAGTGGGGCTGGGTAAAACCTTGTCTTTGGCGGTTGCGGCGATGGTGGCGTGCCTTTTGGAAGATGGGCCAGCCTTAATTCTTTGTCCGGCTACCCTCTGCCAGCAGTGGCAAGTGGAACTCAAAGATAAACTGGGCATTCCCTCTGCTGTGTGGCTCTCCAACCGCAAGGTATGGCAAGATGCCAATGGGCACATCATCAAAACCAAGGGTGCTGAAGGTATTGGCCGTTGCCCCTATCAAATTGGTATTGTTTCTACGGGTCTCATCTTTCACAATGCCCCCGAAGCCCAATGCCTTTTGGAACGACGCTTTGGCACGATTGTCCTGGATGAGGCCCACCGCGCCCGCTGTACCCGTGGTGTCACGGTAAGGGATCCCAAACCCAACAATCTCTTGGACTTTATGGGCAAGGCGGCCACCCAGTCCAAGCACGTCCTTTTGGGCACAGCCACCCCCATCCAAACCCATGTTGAGGAACTGTGGGATCTGCTGGGAGTGCTCAACAGCGGTGCCGAGCATGTGTTGGGACGACGGCATCAGCAGTTGTGGCAGCAGACGCAAAGGATCCTGCCCATCTTGACAGGACAACAAGCAGTGACCGACGAGCATTTTGCCTGGAATTTGCTCCGCAATCCTCTGCCGCCATCTGTTGAGGATCCCTTGTTTGACCACATCCGCAGCGATCTGAAGCTCTTCAAAGGTCAACACTTCACAGATAAGCCCCTGACGGAATTGGAGGACTTCACCCGCCAAGAACTGCGAGATGCCCTGGAAGAGCGCCAACAGGGGCTGACTTTTTTCCAGCGACACAACCCAATTCTGCGCCATACCGTATTGCGAAAACGCTCTACCTTGGAAGAATTGGGCTTGCTTGAGCGGATTGCCGTCGATATTTGGCCGAGCGAGGGAGAGCAATTGCCCATGTTCTGTGGGCTGGGTTTGCTCACTTCTCCCGAATTTGATGTGGCCTATGAAGCTGCCCAAGATTTTGCTAGGGCTTTGAGACAGCGTACCCAATCCGCTGGGTTTATGAAAAGCATCATGCAAAGCCGGATCTGCTCCAGTATTGCCAGCGGCCTATCTACGGCTCAGAAACTACTGGAAAAGCGGCGTTTTTTTGAGGAGGACGGAGAAGAAGATTGGCTGTTAGACAACCTTCCAGAGATTTTAGAGGCAGAATATGCCCATTTGGAGCGCATTGTTAGCGTCTTGAGCCAAAAGAGCACGGATCCCAAACTCGATGCCGTCCTCTATTTCCTACAGGAACGACACTGGCTGGACTTGGGATGCATCATTTTCAGCCAGTATTTTGATACCGCCCATTGGGTGGCCAACAACCTGAGCCAACGTCTGCCTCAAGAAAGTGTGGCTCTCTATGCAGGCGCCCACAAGTCGGGTTTGTTTTTTGCCGGAGAATGGCGGAGCGCAGAGCGGGAAGATATCAAGAGAGCCGTGCGAGAGCGTACCATTCGGCTGGTGGTGGCCACCGATGCTGCTTGTGAAGGTCTGAATCTCCAAACTTTGGGCACGCTGATCAACATTGATCTCCCTTGGAATCCTTCCCGCCTAGAGCAGCGCATCGGGCGGATCAAGCGCTTTGGTCAGACCCGCGACCGTGTGGACATGCTCAACCTGGTGTACCACGGTACCCACGACGAAAAGGTATACGAGGTGCTTTCTCAGCGGATGAAAGATCGCTACGACTTGTTCGGTTCTTTGCCCGATACTATCGAAGATGAGTGGATTGAGAATATCGAAACTCTGGAGGCCAAATTGCAGGAGTTTACAGAGCGCAAGAAACAGGCCAACGCTTTTGAGCTGCGCTACGCAAGCACAGTTGAACCCAAAGGCCCAAGATGGGAGACCTGCGAAAAGGTGTTGTCCCGTCGGGATATTGTGGAACGTCTTTCAGAAGGGTGGTAGCCATATATCAGCCAATTCGATATGCTTCTGCCAATGGGCTGGAAAAAGTTGCCTCTGACCACGAGTTAATACGGGCGGAAGTGCCTTGACCATGCTAGGCTCCAGCCCGAAAAATCTGCTCAGCCGTGAGGTTTAATTCAGGGAAAACTTTAGAGCGAATCCGGTCATTGCCCCGAAATAATTGCGCCTGATATTCCTCATTGACCAGTTGGAAAACCGAGATTGTGGGAACCTTCGGCTCGCCAATGTACCGACGACCCCCCAACGCTTGGTAGTCAACGATCCAGTATTCGGCAATACCTAACGTCTCGTAGTCACTCAGCTTATGCCAGTAGTCATCTCGCCAGTTGTTGCTGGTAATTTCAATGACAAGAGGAATAGAGGTTCCGTGGATGAGCGTCGAGGATTTCTGCCACAGGGGTTCTCTGGCCAAGGCGGTACGGTCAATCACCACCCCATCAGGAGCGTAGGCAGTATCGCCTTCCGGCGCCTTGATCAAGGTGTCCCGACCTAGAAAATAGTTGAGGTTGCACCTGCGGATTTCTAATGCCAATTCGATGGCAAGAAAACCACTGATTTCATCATGTTTCCCTGTGGGTTGCATCTCAACCGCAACTCCGTTGTGTAGTTCGTATCGTCTGTTAGGTTTCCACTCCAGAAACTCAGCAAAAGTCATTGGCTTAGAAGACACAGCATAGGTAGCAGTCATAGTTTTTCCTCCCTTGAATGAGTTAAAACGCCCTAGATACTTCTGCAAACATTGTCGCCCATCTCATCCTTTAATAGTCTTTTATGGCATAGCCGTGTAACCCTAGCCAGAGCCGGATGTAGATATCTAGCAGAATCACTTCAGGCATTCCCAACTTGCCTCATCTACGTTTCAAGTGGGGGAGTAGGTTCTTGTCAGGAGCGTGTTGCATTTGAATCTTGCTCTAATTCAATATCACCGTAAATGTCTGACAGGGAAAAAGTGATGTTGACAGATGGCAGCGTAACAACATCATCCAGGGCATGGTAGTCCCTGAAGATCCACTCGACATTTCCCTGGCGGCGGTAGTGTTCTACACTGATTCGAGCTTGGTCAATTAGCAGATACTCCTGTAAAGTTGGGAGAGAGCGATAGGCAGCAAACTTCGCTCCTCTATCGTAGCTTTCGGTGGCAGGCGAGAGCACTTCCACAATTAAGATAGGGTTAGTGACAGTATCCTTGCGCCCTTCTTTAAGCTGAACTGGGTTTTGGATCACCATACCATCGGGATAGACATATTGTTCGAAGGCAGGTATGTAAAGTCTGAGATCACTAGAAAAAACGGAAAAACCCTTGCCTCTTAGCTTAAGCCAAAGTAGGGCATTGACACTGGTAATCAGTTGGCTATGAATGGGTGTGCCGCCAGTTATCTCAATAATTTCCCCATTGCAAAATTCACGGCGGATCCCGCCTGTGGCCTCTGATTCAGCTTCCAGGGCAAAGTATTCCTCTGAAGTGTGGGTTTTACGGGGAGTGAGGGCAGTGGTCATGGCATCTCCTCAGGCAGCGGCAGAATGGATCAAGCGGTCAGCCGGGTGTCGGGAAGCTGGACGCGGTAGCCTTTGAGTTCTCTCGGTTGCGAAGCGGTGCATAGCACTCACACAAGCGCGGTCAACCTCTCTGCGTCCTTCGTCGGCCTCTCTACACTGAGAAGCATCCTGCGATTCTAGGGTAAAGACCGGTGGTGGGGAGCTGACGCTTTTGTTATCCTGTCGCATAAGCTCCCCCTCTGGGATCCCAGGGGAAAGTGGGCCAACCTTGCCTGACGCTAGATTAGATGCCAGCACAGGCCACATGATGTCGTGTCAGCAGGACTTGGTTCTCATTGGCAGGCTTGGAGAGAGGACGTGACCTGATGTTTACTTGGCTCTGGACGAAACAATTTTCTCGCTTGAATCAAAGGCTACAGAGCCTAGAGGTAGCCCGCGAGGAAAACCTTCTGTCTCCCGATCTGAGCGCTCAAACTCTGCAGGTGGCCCCCGACTTTTGGGAACGGCAGCACCAAGCCTTTGTCTATGTGGATAAGCAAATGCGGAGGCTCAGCCGTCGCAGCAAGATTTGGGGAGGAATGGCGCTGCTGGCCATTCTGGCCGATGCGGCTTTGATAGTGGCAGGTCTGGCAGCGTTCCAGTCTTGGCAGCAGGTGCAGGCGGATCGCCAATTAACTCGCATTGCCCAACAGGTTGCGGCTGTCGATCCTGTGCAGCAAGCTTTTGATGATCTGGTGGCTCAATTGCCCCAGATGAGCGGGGCAGAGCGATCTCGTGCCCTAGAGGCGTTGCAGGCTCTCTCGGCCATCTCGATGGCCTATGGCGGCTACTCCTCCGACGGTTCTGCGGGCATTTCCATGTACAGCTCTGTTTTCCCAGCGGCAGCAACCCCTCTGGAGGCTCAACTGCAAACCATTTACCGGTTGGGGCAAATGCGGGTGGTGGAGGCGGTGCCGGCTTTGCTGACCAAGCTTGCGGACGATGAACCGGTGGTGCGGGAGGCGGCGGCCCGTGCCCTCGGCCAAATCGGGGATCCGCGCGCCTTGGATCCCTTGCACGATCTTCTGGCCTATGAGCCCAATGAGTTGGTTCAAGATGCCGCTATTGCTTCGATTGCCCAACTGCTGCGCTGAAGAGAGGGTTAGATGGGGGTGGGAGTTGAGGCACTGGGGATGAGTATCGGCAAAATGAGCAGGCTGGGCAAACTGCTGGGGGTGATTTGTTGGGTGTGGGGATCCGCTCTGCCCGTTTGGGCGCAGGATCCCTTCCGCAGCGGGGACAATGCCCGCCCCATCAGGCCGGAGGTGGCGGCAGCTTTTGAAGAGTTCTTCTGTGCAGGCCGCTACAGCCAGAGCCGGGAAAAACTGGCAATGGCCAAGAAGGCCTCCCCCGAAGAGCCGATGGTCTATGCCCTGTTGGCAGCGCTGGCCTATCAGGAAGGAGATCTGGAAGCGTTTGCCCGGTTGGCTACCCAAACCCGACAGGTGGCTGCCGAGCTGAAAAAGACGGATCCCTTGCGTGGCAACCTTTACGAGGGTGTGGGCTACGGGCTAGAGGCAGCCAACATTGTGGTGCGAGATGGGGTGGTCATCGGTTTGCCCAAGGCTCTGCCCACCCTCAATCAATTGTTTGCCTCCATCCGGGCCGCCCAGGCAGTGGACAGCAGCGATCCGGAGCTCAATCTGCTCAACGGCTACATGGATTTGCTGCTGACCTACCGGGAGAAGGCTCTGAATCAGTTTCGGATGGCAGCGCCTGACTATCTGTCCTACCGCGGCCAAGCTCTGGCCTACCGGGATATGAAGCGCTTTGACGAGGCATTGGAGGCGGTGGATCGGGCCATTGCTGCTTCCTGCAACAACCCGGAGCTCTATTACCTCAAGGCGCAAATTTTGGTTTCCAAAGGGCAAGACCGAGAGGCCGTCCCCCTTTTCGATCAAGCCCTGCAAGCTTCTGCCCAACTGCCCCAACCTTTGGTGGAGCAAATCCAGATGGAGCGGGATCGCGCCGCCCAGCGCAGTGGGTTGACCGGCCAGTTGCCGGCCACACCTAGCCCCTGAAGGGATCCCATGAGCCTGCGCATCAGCGGCAAACGAGCGCTGCAAACTCCCACTGGCTTGGGCACCCGACCCACCCCTGGCCGGGTGAGGCAGGCCTTGTTCAACATCTTGCAAGGGCAGGTGGAAGGCTGTCGCTGGCTGGATCTGTGCTGTGGGGCCGGTACGGTGGGAGCAGAAGCTCTGTGTCAGGGGGCCGCTTTTGTGGCCGGGATCGAGATTGCCGCCCCTGCCTGCCGCATCATCCGAGCCAACTGGGCCAAGGTGGCGCAGCCGGGGCAATCTTTCCAGGTCATTCAGGGGGATGCCCGCAAGCTGCTCAGCCGCGGCCTGAACTTGGAGCCATTTGATTACGTGTACTTTGCTCCTCCCTACGAGGCCGGTCTGTACGCCCCGCTCCTGCCCCTGATCCCGCCCTTGCTCAAGCCAGGCGGAACCTTGATCGTCGAGCATCGCAGCGGCCAGAAGCTACCAGACCAGGTGGGATCCCTGCTGCGCTTTGACCAACGAACCTATGGGCAAACGGCGCTGGCTTTCTATCGCAATCTGGAAGAGCAGCTCTAGCTGGGAAAGGGGGTGCTGACAAAGCCGATTTCCAAGAGCTGCTGATAGGCTTGGGTGCCCAGCTCGCGGGTTGGGCCCTGGCTGTTGATGACCTGGATCAGCCAGCCCACAGCCTCTTCCGGTCGCCCGGCGGCGCGATAGACCACGGCCAAATCGTAGGCGGCTTGATCCCGGGCTTGGGCGGCAACACGGGCCAGCTCCCGCTGTTCTTCGGAGATGCGGTTTTGGATCCCGGCGAAGGCGCGGGAGAGATCTTGGTGGTAGTTGGAGCGCTGGTTGTAGGCGTTGAACACCTGCTGCAGCAGCTCGACAGCCTGGTCGTAGTTTTGCGCTTGGATGGCGGCATTGGCTTCGGCGGCCAGTTGTTCGGCTCGCAATGCGCTGAGGGCGCTGCTGGGCTGCTCTAGGGCGCGAAACTGCTGCGGATTGGGAATAAGCTGTTGCCCGGTGGGGAGCTGCTGAGCAGTGGCCCAGAAGGTGGAGCCCATGCCCAGGACAAGGCCGAGCAGTACGCCGAAAACCAACCGCGCCCAAGAACGGCGCAGAAGGCTAAGCCCCTGTGCGATGGCGTCCTGGCGACAGCCTTGGGAAGCAACAGTAGGACGTCGTCCAATCATGTGCGGGTAACCCCCAAAACCTTTTTTGACCCGTTCCACTCTACCCTACTCCTCGTGCCTTTGCTGCAGCTCAGGGATCCCTTTGGAGCGAGGCTGGGAGGAGATGGGCTTCTTGAGCTTGGGCGGAGAGGAGCTGGGCGAGTTGGGTGGCTCTGGAGGCTTTTCCGGCAGCAGCGGTAGGTTGAGAATCAGCTCATACATGCGCAGGTATTCCAGCGCTGAGCGGTGCCAACTGAAATCACTGGCCATGCCCCGCTTCTGCAGCGCTTGCCAGGTTTCTTTGTGCTGGAAGGCTTCCCAAGCCCGCGCCAGACAGGTGTAGAAGTCCAGGGCTTCGTAGCGGTCAAAGCAGTAGCCGGTGCCGATCCCCTTGCTGGGGATGTGGTGGCTGACGGTATCCACCAGCCCTCCCGTGCGGCGGACAATGGGCACACACCCATAGCGCATGGCGATCATTTGGCTGATGCCGCAGGGCTCAAAGCGGCTGGGCATCAAAAACGCATCTGCCCCCCCGTAGATCAACTGGGCCAGCTTGGGTTGGTAGCCTTTTTGGTAGGCCATTTTGCCCGGGTGCCGCTCGGCCATCTCCCGGATCCGCCCTTCGTAGTAGGCTTCGCCGCTGCCTCCCAGCAAAACAAATTGCGCGTCGCTGTAGGCCAAAAAGCGATCCAAGGCTTGGATGAGCAAGTCGATCCCTTTTTGCTCCACCAAACGGGCCACCATGCCCATCAGGAAGGTATCTGGGTTAACGGTCAAGCCCAACTTGGCCTGTAGCGTGGCTTTGTTGGTCGCCCGCCCGCTGAGATCATCGATGCTGAAATTGGCCTCTAGGTCTGGGTCGGTGCGGGGATCAAATCTGTCGATGTCGATCCCATTCAAAATTCCTCGCAACCGTTCCCCTTTCCAGGCCAACAAGTCCTGCAGTCCTTCCCCATGCAGAGGGGTGCGAATCTCCATCGCGTAGGTGGGCGAGACGGTATTCACTTGGTCGGCATAGAGGATCCCGGCAGCCATGGTGTTGTGGGCAGAAAAATACCAGGGCAGCCAGGTCATGCGCTCCAGTTGCCAGCGCCAGGGCCCTTGGTAGGCCAGGTTGTGGATGGTGAACACCGTGCCAATATCGGGAGCTTGGTGCATCCAGGCCGGGATCATGCCGGTGTGCCAATCGTGGCAGTGGATGATGTTGGGTTTCCAGGGGTAGTAAGTCCAGGCAAATTCGGCTACGGCGTTGGCAAAAAAGGTGAAGCGCCAGAACTCGTCCTCGCCGTAGTAGATGCGGTGGGGAGCAAAGCAGTAGTGGCTGACCAAGTAGAGGGGCACATCGGTGCCGGGCAAAACGCTTTCGTAAATATCGGCCACCTGACCCATAACCTGTTTAGACCAGATGGGATCTTTCGAGCGGGGGTATTGCCCCGGTTCCTGGCCGAACTTGTCCCAGAGAAAGCCATACAGAGGCATGATGATGCGGACATCCTGACCCAGCTTGCGCAAAACGACAGGCAGGGATCCCACCACATCCGCCATGCCCCCCACCTTGGCCAAAGGTGCTGCCTCTGCCGCTGCGAACAAAATCCTGGCTTGAACCACGCTGCCCTCCCTGTTGTTGTGGGCTCCGCTCCACCGCCGTGAACGGATCCCGGCTCAGTTGCCCTCAGCCAAAACCCTTCCCATCCTAAAACACAAGGGATCCCTGCGCCGGATGAGCTGATGCAGCGCCTCATCTTGAGGTTATGTTGCAACTTATTGATTTTTCGTAAGATGGAAGGACAGTGCTGCTCAGAACTGTTGTGGGCGCTGCTGTATTGCACTTTATTCGTCGTCATTGTTCTGGAGAGACGTCCTATGACCATAGCGGTAGGGCGCGTGCGTCAGGAGCGAGGATGGTT
>NZ_JANSIM010000112.1:0-8935 GCF_047502655.1 Synechococcus sp. R5-12
TTTCAGTATAGTTGAGCTTATTATTGACTAGAGTCATGCTCCCCTCTTCACGTTGGGAGAGGGGCCAGGGGTGAGGGCCCGTTAATCCAAGCGGCGGCCTGTCAAACGCACAAAAATGTCTTCTAAGTTGGCCGGGCGCACCATGAGGCCGGTTTTGTCAGGTTCAGCTTCCAACTGCCGCTGAGCTTCCGCCAAGCTGGGGAAAAAGGTGTACTCCACCTCCCGGCCAGGACAGGATCGCACCAGCAGGGCCTCTCCGTACTTAGCCCGCAGTTGCTCGGTGCTGCCCAACTCGATTAACCTTCCCCCATCCATGATGCCGATGCGGTCGCACAGCTCTTCTGCCTCCTCCATGTAGTGGGTGGTAATCAGCAAGGTCATGCCCTGCCGATTGAGATCCCGCAAGATCTCCCACAACAGCCGCCGCGCCTGGGGATCCAACCCGACAGTGGGCTCGTCCAAAAACAAAATCTGGGGGCGATGCAGTAACGCCCTGGCCACCTGCAAGCGTCGTTTCATTCCCCCTGAGAGGGTTTTCACTTTGTCTTGCCGGCGATCCGCCAGCCGCACATACTCCAGCCATTCATCGATGCGCCGTTGCCGCTCTGGGTTGGGGATGTGGTGCATACGCCCGTGGAACTCCAGGTTTTCCCAAACGGTCAGCTCTGCCTCTAGGGTGATAGGCTGCAGAACTACGCCAATTTGCTGCCGCACCGCCACCGGATCCCGCACCACGTCATACCCCCCCACCCGGATGGATCCCTGGCTGGGTCGGGTAAGGCTAGTAAGCATGCGGATGGTGGTGGATTTGCCGGCGCCGTTGGGCCCCAACAGGGCAAACACTTCCCCCTGGGGGATCTGCAGGCTCAAATCTTGAACGGCAACCTGCTGCCCAAAGCGTTTCCACACCCCCTGCATTTCCACCGCCGCCGTCTTGGTTTGGGGCAAGGTTGGGGCCGTCGAAAGAGCTGTCACAGTCCGCTCCGGTAAAGTGTAAAGAAATCTTTATTCTCCAGCATACGCCAGCCGTGTCAGCAAGCTGCAGGTCTTATCAGGGATCCCTGCTGCTGGCAGCAGTCTGGGTTGTCTCTTGAGCTTTTGCGTGGCTGTGATTTCGTTCTCTGGGGTTTTTCTCCAAGCTCTGCAAATAGCATACATTGCACCTGAAGAGTGAGTTGCGTCCGCAGGGCAGGGCATGAGCGTACAGCAGATAGGGGAAGTTGTGCTAAACGGCTAGTGCTGTATTTGTACCTATGGATAACAATAGAGACACAAGCTTGAGGGGGCTGGCTGTCAGACTGGGGCTTTCTTCTCAGTGAAGCGACCTCCCTCAGCGCCCACCGATACCCTCTACTAACCAATCTGAATCTGATCTGAGCAAAATGCAGAGCAAAGACCGGTTCGACCAAATTGACTTCCGGCTGGATCGCCTGGTTGGGGCTGTGTTGACCCTGGCCGAGGCCGTCAGCTTCGTCAAGGATGACCTGACCCATCTGAAAGCCATTGTTCAACAACAGGTGCTGATATCCCAGGAGCAGAGCACTTGGCTGGGAGAGTTAAAGGCAATATGTCAACAGCAAGCCGATACAGCTCGTCGCCAATCTGAGATGATTGAGCGCATTATTGCCCATCTCCTGCCCACTCAGGATCCCAAGTCTTGAAGGATCAGAGGGCAACCTGGGGGCGTGCCACAATGGCAGCAGAGCTGAGGTTTTCCACCGTTGGAGTGCCAGGTTGCAGCAGCAGGACAGCGTTCTGTTGAGGCTGAGGAGCTGCTTGCTTTCTTTCGTTGCCGACGCTTGCCTTACCTGGATCGCTTTGGCCCTCAAGAGGCCAAGCTGCCGCCGGACAACCTGCTGGAGCAATGGCGGCGGGATCGCCAAGCCCTGGCAGCCGCTGTGTTTGAGCGATTCCCCGGAGAACGGGTTGCGCCGGGCAATGAAGCTCTCTTGGCAGCCATGGCCGACGGGGCGGAGCGGATCTACGGCGGACGGATTGCCGCAGAGCTGTTTTGGCAACCGCAGGAAGATCTCAACTGTACTGCTGAGGCAGAGCTGTTGCAGCTTGCTTCTGAACCTGTCCCTCACTCCTCCTCTCCAAGGGATCCCATCCCTGCCCCAGAAGACTGCGAGATGGTGCCCGCTCTTGCGTTGCCGCCTGAAGCTGTTCCAGAGGGACGTTCAGTTTGGGTGAGCAGCTCCCTGGATCTGCTGATTCGGGATCCCGCTCTCGTTGGCAGAAGTCGCCACGCCGCCCGATCCTCTTACCTGCCGGTTCATATTCGTATCGGCAAACGCCCCAAACCGGAATACGAATTGTTGCTGGCTTTGCAGGCAGAGTTGCTCGGATCCCTGCAGGGAAACGTTCCCAAGCGGGGCATTTTGATCCTGAAAGATGGGAAGTGGCACCCCGTCCACCTGAGCCGCCGACGAGCACAGGTGCGGCAATTGCTGCAGGAGTACCTGCACTCCCTCAACCAGCCGGAACCACCGCAGGTGTTCATGGCCCGCAGCCGCTGCCATCTTTGCCACTGGCGGGAGCATTGTCGCCAGTTGAACGCCGCCGCTCAACCCCTCAGCCTGCTGCCGGGCGTAACGGGATCCCGCTATCCCCTTTTGCAAGAGGCGGGGATCCACTCGATTGAAGCCCTGGCCAACGCTCAGTTGGATAGGTTGCAAGCCATTCCCAAGTTGGGATCCGGCGTGGCCCTGCAACTGCAGCTGCAAGCCCGTGCCACCCTCAGCCGGCAGCCTCTCTGGATTCAATCCCCCCCGGAAACCCTGCCCACCACACCCGTAGAGCTGTACTTCGATATCGAGGCGGATCCCCGCCACAACGTCGCCTATCTGCTGGGCCTGCTGGTGGTGGAGCAAGCCGAGGGGAAAAAGGTTGCGAGCTATCACAGTTGCCTGGCCGCCGAGCCGCGGGAAGAAAGGCAAGCTTGGGAGCAATTCTTGCAACTGGCACAACGCTATCCCGACGCTCCCATCTATCACTTTCACGGCTTTGAGGTGCAGACCTGCCGACGGCTGGGGGAGCAATACCGCACGGATCCCCGACAGCTGCGGCAGTTGTTGCAGCGCTTTGTGGATTTACAGGCCTGGGTGCAACGCTCGGTGGTGTTACCGATTGAGAGCTATTCCCTGAAAAACATCGCCCGCTGGTTGGGGTTTCAGTGGCGTCTGCCGGATGCCAATGGCGCCCAGTCCATTTATTGGTATAGCCAATGGCTGGAAACTCGGGAGCGCAGATATTTGGAGCACTCGCTTATCTACAACGAGGATGACTGCCGGGCTACCCACCGCCTAAAAGACTGGCTGTCCCAAGGAGTCCTCCATGCCGAATGATGCGAATAAATTGACAAAGACGGCCTATCCCCAGCCGCAAATGCCGCAGCTTGCGCCGCCAGTCTTGTGGCCAGTTGCTGAGGTTTCGTTTAGAATTAGACAGGCCCATTTAGTTCATTAAGGGGATCCCATGCTGTTGAAATCTCATGAATCTCCTCGCCATCAGGGCAGAAACCGTTGCGGTCGTGGGGGATCGGCACGTAAGCGCCAACTGGACAAGCGGAACCGCGCCTTGATGCAACGATTACGACAACGAGAGCAAGCTCTCAACTCTCGATCTTCTCGGCAGGGGCAAGTTAACCCTGCCTTTTTTGTGCTTGCTTCTTTTTTCCCTCAGCCTGGCTATAAGGGATCCCGCTTGTCTGCCTGACCCACCCATTCGGTGGCATCGAAGAGTTTGCTTCTTGCGCCTTCAAGACAAAGACTGCGCCTCCACCAATAGACGCCCGCTTTAGCAGTTAGCAACATCAATGGGAAGATTTTGGGGCCCTGGATAAGCGCGAAGCTATCGGCCAAGAACGCGAATGGCTCTGTTCTTGGTGCAGGCAGGATCGGGATGACAGGATTTGAACCTGCGGCCCTCTGCTCCCAAAGCAGATGCGCTACCAAGCTGCGCTACATCCCGGCTTAACTTTTGTGATTATGCCAGATCCCCGCCTCTGATGCACACCCAAGCAGGGATCCCTCGCTCAAGGCAACAAGGGAAACAAACATTTGTCCAGGTCAGGACTTGAGCATCTTGGCCGGCATGACAATGAGGGTATTTCCCTGTCGCTCCACCACGTAGAGCTCCTGTCCGGCTTGGATTTCCAGGTTGGGAATGCTGCACTTGGCGTTCCAGGTGGAACCCAGATAAGAAACCCGCCCCCGTTCGCCTGGGGGAATGGGGGTGATTGCCCGCGCCTCGCGAGATTCCTCTACCTGAACCGATCCATGGGGCACCAGACGGCGACTGAGGATAATCAACACCACCGATGCCCCAATCCAGCTGGCAAATTGTACCCAGATCGGCAGCCCCAAATAAGCCAAAAGCCCCGCCAAGAGCGCCGCCAGCCCCACCGAGCCGGCAACCAATTCTGGCAAAAACAATTCGGCAGAAATGAGGACTAACCCGATGATGATCCAAGGCCAAACCATAGAATCCAGGGATCCCACCTAACTCAGTATGGCTCAAAACCCCTGGATCCTCAGCAGGGATCCCTTGTCCTTAGGGAGACTGGTTGGGGCTTACCCGCCCAAGCGGTAATTCTCCAAAAACTGCAGGGGATCCATCTCTTCCTGAGGGGAGCTTTTGGGTAGGTTCTTGGATTCGGCGATCCGCATCAAGGTCTCCCAGTCGGTGCTCATGACAAAGGCCACGGCTTGGCGAGCCGCCTCTCGGTGGGGGCAGTCCTCTCCCAAGACACAGCCATCTCGACAGAGGGTGGCGCAATCGTGCGCAGTGCTCCTGGGATCCGGGCCAGCCATGATGTCTTCCTCTCGGTGGGTTTCACGTTTTCTTTAGGATACCTGAAGAGAATCTTGCGCTTGCAGGAGATTTGGGTCAGGGCGGGTAGCTTGGATGAGGAGATGAGGCGACAAGACCTGTTCAAGCAAGAGGAGCCTTATGGAGTTTTCGCAATTGCAAGCGCTGGTGGATCGAGCGCTGGAAGACAAAAAGCTCACCCGCACAGAGGTGGATCAAATCGTCAACGCCATCCGGTCGGACGGCAAAATCTCCCCCGAAGAGATAGGCTTGCTGGAGTCCATTCGCGAAATGGTGCTCCGTCGGGAGATTCAGGTGGTGGAAACGGCAGATTGAGGGGCAGGGATCCCCTGTTGCAAGTAGAGGGTGACTTCGCTGCGATTGTGAAACAGGTGGCGGGCTCTCACCAGGGGGAAGGCACTACCCAAAATCTCCAGACTTTGCCGCAGCACCCGCAGGCGGTGTTGGTGGGGTAGCTTCAGGGTCATCACAGCTCTCCCCTGTGGCTCCAGATGGGGAGCAAAAGCCACCATCAGGCGGGCAGAAGCCGGGCCATCCATGCGCATGTCGTTGAGGATGAGGTGAAACCGGCCTGGGCCACGGGCCAAGTAGGCTTGGGCGCTGAGGCGATGGTGGCAGATCCCCGGATCTTGGCTGAGGCGCTCGTGCAAGTCCCCCGGATCCACTGCCGTGACCTGCTGGCCATATAGACGCAAAATGCGCGACCATCCCCCCGGTGCTGCCCCCAGATCCAGAGCCTGTCCCCCCGGCACCAAGGGAATCTGAAACACCTGGATAGCCTCCAGCAGCTTAAACTCGGAGCGGCTGATTTGCTCTGGATCCCGCCGAAAGCGATGGATCCCACCGGCCCAGTTGGAGAGGTTCTGGGCAGCCAAGGATAGGCCCAGCCAAGCGCGAATACCCATCGGTTGAGCCAGGATCACCACCGAGATCACCTGCTGGGGGTCTTTGACCTGCAGGGGGGATCCCACCGCCGCGATCACCTGTTCTGCCAAGGTTTCATTGACCTGGAAGGGCTTGAGATTCCGCTCCCCAAACAGGCGCGTCTGAACCGAAAAGCTGAGGGTGGGGTCAATGGCTGCCAACATTTCCCCATCAAGGCGCAATTCAACTAAGGATCCCTCGGCCAGCCGCCGTTCTTGGTGAATGGGGCAGATGTGGCGTAAAAAAATGGGCGGGTCAGCTTGCCAAGCCTCAGCCAGGTCGGCAAATGAGCGTTGGCTGCACACCCATACCAAGCCAGGTGCTTCCTTTAGCCGCTGCACGGCAGCCTCTGGATCCGCAGCTTCTATCTCCCGGATCGCCAAATCCATAAAATCCGGGTCGGCGCTGCCCAGCCATGTATGGGTATCAGGGGGGAGAGGATTGCTCAACGGGCTCGCTGCCAACGCACGTAGGGTAAAGAAGCGGCTACTTGCTGAATCTGGGCTTGGGCGGCCAGCAGTTGTCCTGTGGCGTCCCAGGTGCCCTGCACCAGCATTTGCCAGGCTCCCTGGGGGATCTCCACAGCAGCGGTATTTGCCTCCCAGCGCACCTGTTTGTTGGGCAGATCCAGCGTCAACTGGAGCTGGGGATTTTCCGCCACCGCCTTCTGCAGGGCTTGAATCACAGCCGGGGGTGCCGTAACACAAGGGATCCCTAGGGCCAAGCAGTTGCCGAAGAAAATCTCGGCAAAGCTTTCACCGATGAGAGCGCGGATCCCCCATTTGGCCAGCGCTTGGGGGGCATGCTCCCGGCTGGAGCCACAGCCAAAATTGGCATTGACCACGAGGATCTGGGCTCCCTGGTACTGAGGCTGATCGAAGGGGTGTTGGCCGGGATCCTGGGCGCGGTCGTCGGCAAACACGTGCTGGCCCAAGCCGTCGAAGGTGACGCACTTCAAAAAGCGGGCCGGGATAATCCGATCGGTGTCGATGTCGTTGCCCAGCAGGGGGATCCCTCGGCCTGTGACGGTCAAAACTTCGCTTGACATGGGAACTTGATGAATTCTCCCAGAGAGGACTTCAGGGTATCGCAACGTTCGGCAAAACCCTGCCCAACGGCAAAGGAAAGCCGGCAAAAGGGGAAGGCTCAGCTCGGCTACCGGCGGTAAACCTGATTTTCCAAATTGCGCACCTGCCGCTCCAGCCGATCCAGCCGCCCCCGCAGCTCGTCCATTTCCGATTGGCGGGGCACGCCCAGATCCTGCAGGACGTTGCGCACCTGCCGCTGAACGTAGGATTCAAAGTTACTCTGCTCGGCCTTCACCTGGTTGAGCAGGTTGTTGATGACATTGGATGCCTCTTCTGGGTTGAGCTGCCCCTTCTGCACCAAGTCGTCGGCAGCCTTTCTCAACTGTTCTGCCAGCAGAGTGGTTGTGCCCACGCCCATTAGCAAGAGCTGACGTAAGATACTGTTGTTGTCCAATGCTGCCCTCCAAAGGACGCTTCGCGAACGGTACGGGCCTCCATGACTACCCATTTTCCTCAGTTTGCCCTCAACTTCGCAACCGGCTCGGCCAGTTTCTCCCTTTCGCCTGAGGCGGCACAACAATGGCACAAGGCTCTGCAAATCCTCTTGGAGCGACTCAAGATCCGTTCCCGACAGCAGCCTCAGGAGCCGGTTGAGTTTCGTTACCCTACTGAAGATTTCAGCTTGGAGATGTTCTGCAACCCCAACATCTGGGCTGGCCCCCACGCAGCCAAGGTGCTGGTGACTCTGAAAACCAAGGTGCTGGGCCTTTCCACCGAAGTGGAGTTCTCTCGCCTTCAAGAAGACCTCAGCCAATATCTGGAGTCCCTAACATGAGCGAAGATGCCCATGCTGCGGGAGAGGAGCCCGCGGCCATTACGGTGACGCAACTGCTGGACGAGCCGCCAGAGGGGATCCCCGGCCACTTGGAAGTGGTTGCCCTCACTTGGCACGACCGCCAGCGATCCCGGCAACGGCTGGTGAGCGACTGGGGCACCGAGATCCAGCTGATGCTGCCCCGCGGCACCCATCTTCACGATGGGGATCTGCTCTATGCGGATGCGCAGCGACACATTCGGGTCAGAGCCCAACCCGAACCGGTGCTCTTGATTCAACCTGAAAACCCCATCCAGATGGGCCAGGTGATTCATCAACTGGGCAATTGGCACCGCCCGGCCCACGTTTCCCTCCAAGGACAGATCCTGGCGCTGGCCGATGATCCGCTGCAGGACTGGCTGGCCCACATGGGGATCCCGTTTCGGTTGGAGATGGCTGTCTTCGAGCCCAACCTGTTGGCCCACAGCCATTAACCTGGGCCTTTCTGAGCACAAACCCGTCCCTCAGACCTATGGCCTAGGCCCCACCCTCTGCTCCTCTGGTTACCAACCGCGCTGCAAACTCTCGGTGTTCCTCCGACTCAATTCCCCTTTGCAGCACACCCAACACCTGCTGCATGTTGCCCGTCAGCAGCGCGTCCACGGCTAACCACAACCCCGGAAACACCCGACTGTACAAAACGCCCAACTCATTGGGCTGTTGCTGCACGTACTCTCCATTCTGGAAGACATACCAGCGAAAGGCTTGCTCTTGGGTTAGCCAGACCAGATATTCCCGCACGCCGTTGCGCCGGTAGGCCCGCAGCTTATCATGCAGGTCGTAGGAAGCTATGCTGGCGGCAATCTCCACAATCAGCTCCGGTGCACCCTCAATGTAGTCATCCTCGCTAATGCGGGACTGTCCCCCACAAGATTCGTGCATCCGCAATATGGCATCTGGCTGCGGCTCATTGTCCAAGTCCAGGCGAACGGTTGGATTGCCCGCCGACTCAACCCCCGGCGTTGCTGCTTCATAAACTCCCAGCCAGGCCATGATGTGGCTGTGTGGTCTGCCATGTCGGCGATATCTGAGGGGAGATGCCACGTAAACAATTCCCTCAATCAGCTCGGCTTTTTTGAGCTGAGGCATGGCTTGATAGCGCCGTTCAAACTCATCGCGGGTGAGACGATCGCCGCTTTCTAAGATGGGCAGTTCACGGAAGGAAGGGCTACTGACGCTCATGACCAGCTCTCTTACCAGCAGTCGCGACAGTGTTGCGGAGCAATATCGATGACTGATACATTTACGCTGAACACTGCTGAACATCACTGTTCAA
>NZ_JANSIM010000113.1:0-6320 GCF_047502655.1 Synechococcus sp. R5-12
CCCGACACTGACCCTACGGGTACAGTGCGGGGCTCCTGCGCTAGTAAGCTGACACACCTGGAAAAATCGGCTTCAATAGGCCCTAGCTGCGCTTCTTGGCAGCAGAGGTGGTTCATCGTCCCCCTATTTTCTTCCCTTCACCCGTGACACCCAAGTCTTCTTCCCGTACCCCGGCTCGCCACGTGTCTATGCGTGCAGAGCAGGTTGCTGGGCCGCGGCTGGACATCTCTGTTGCTCCACGAGTGCATCGCTCCCAAGGGCAGGGATCCCTGGTTCGGGCAGGGTTTCCCTCCTCTCTCCCAATTTCCGGTCGGCGGACGATCCCTGTCCAGCGCTCCCGCCGGCGCGGACGGCAAGAACCTGGCCACGAGCCTCCAGTCTGGGAGATGGCCTGTCACATCGGGGTGAATGTCTTGTTTACGGCGGCTGCCCTCAGTGGTTTGTATCGCCTCTTGCCGGTGCAGTTGGCTCAGCACCACCGGCTCCAGGTTCTGGAGCGGCATATCGAGGTCTTGTCCACTCGGATTTCTCGGCTGCAGGAGGGGGTGGATCGAGGTATGGATCCCTTGCAGCAGGAGGCCCTGATCAAGGAACGGCTGAATCGGGTGCCACGCAATCAAATTCAGGTGCGTTTGGTGGATCCCAGTACCTGGGTGGCGGACGACGAGAAGAACACCCACCCTTCCTGGATCGGGCAGTCCACCCAGCCGTCTGCCAGGCCGTAGGCTGCCTCTGCCTAGGCTTGTTTGAGAAGCAAGGCCACCTCTTTGGCAAAGTAGGTGAGGATGATATCGGCACCGGCCCGCTTCATGGCCAGCAGCGATTCCATCATCACTTTTTTGCCGTCGATCCAGCCTTTTTGTTCGGCGGCTTTGATCATGGCGTACTCGCCGCTGACGTTGTAGGCAGCCACGGGCAGATCCGTCGATTCCTTAACTCGGTAGATGATGTCCAGGTAGGCCAGGGCCGGCTTCACCATCACCATGTCCGCCCCCTCGGCCTCGTCCAGCTCCACCTCTTTGATGGCTTCCCGAGCATTGGCGGGATCCATTTGGTAGGTTTTTTTGTCTCCGGATTTGGGCGCGGATCCCAGGGCATCGCGGAAGGGGCCGTAGAAGGCAGAGGCATATTTGGCAGAATAGGCCAGGATCGCCACATCGGTATAGCCTTGGTCGTCCAGGGCCTCCCGAATGGCGCCGACGCGACCGTCCATCATGTCCGAGGGGGCCACAATGTCGGTTCCCGCCTCTGCTTGGGAGAGGGCTTGCTTGACCAAAACTTCCACCGTCTCGTCGTTGAGGATCACCCCATCCCGCACAATGCCGTCGTGGCCGTCGCTGTTGTAAGGATCCAAAGCCACATCGGTTACCACCAAAATCTCGGGAATTTCCTGTTTAATCCGCCGCACCGCCCGCTGGATCAAGCCCTCTGGGTTGAAGCACTCCTGCCCGGTGGGATCCTTTTTCTCTTCCGGCACCACCGGGAACAGGGCCACCGCCGGGATCCCCAGTTGAGCGGCTTCTTCCACCTCCTTTAGCAGCAGGTCTAGGGTGTAGCGGTAGCAGCCGGGCATCGACTCCACTTCCTGCCGCTGGTTCTCCCCCTCCATGACAAACAGGGGATAGATCAGATCCTGCACCCGCAGGTGGGTTTCCTGCACCATCTGGCGGAAGGCCTCTGTGCGCCGCAGCCGACGGGGACGGTAGATCAGGTCTTGGCTCATGAGAGCAGGGGGAAAGAGGGCGTTTCTATTTTGCCATGAGGTCGGTAGGGGCTGAGTTGGTCGTTGGGCGAGGGGCGACATCCGGGGCAGAGGGAAAATGCCGAGCCAGCCAGCGGCGAAGGGTCTCTTTTACCGCTTCGGCTTGGCAGTCGTGTAAAAGATCGTGGCGGGACTGGGGAAAATCGTGGATTTCTCCCTGGGGCAGCCGACGGGCAAAATCCACAGCTCCGGCAGGATTGACGACGATATCGGCAGAGGTGTAAAGCAGCAAAACCGGCAGGCGGAGCCGATGGGCTTGGTCGAGGCAGCGCTGTCCACTGCGCACCAGTTCGGCTGTGAATCTGGCCCGCGTTACACCACACATGTGGGGATCCGCCGCAAAGGCGGCTTGCTGCTCGGGTAGGGAAGTCACCCGCGCCGGCTCGTAGAGGCCAGTTAAGGCCAGCTGGGGAGCAACCCTGTCCAAAACTTGCAGAAGGGCGTGGGTCAAAGGGGTGAAATAGTGGTCGATGCGAAAAGCGGGAGAGATGAGGATCAGGCCCTGCACCTGGCCGGGATGGGCAAGGGCATATTCCGTAACCCAGTTGGCCCCCGCGCTATACCCACACCAGATCTGCGGGATCCCTTTCTGCGGCCAAATCTGCTGCGTGATCCTCTCCAGATCGGCTTGATATTGGCTGAAACGGTCGATCCAGCAGCGGATCCCGCCGGAGCGACCAAATCCCCGCATGTCGGGAGCCAAAACCTCCCACCCTTGAGCAGCCAACTCGCCGGCCAAAGGGCAAAACCCGCCGCCGTGATCCCCTTTGCCGTGCAAAAGCAACACCCTTCCACAAGGGGATCCCTGGGGCCAGTGGTGCAGAAAAGCCGGGATCCCATCGGAAAGCAGCAACTCCTGGGGCCGATAGATCCCCGACGCAGTTTGCGGCTGAGCTCCCGACCGCCCATCCAGAGCCTCTAAGTCACCTAACCGATCAAAAGGCATGGGCAAATCCAACACACGTCCGGCAAGACCCGGCAAAGCCACAAATCCTATCTTCCTATGTCCCAGTCGCCCGCGAGCGTTGCTGCCGCTGAGGAGCGGCAATCTTTGTTTCCAGCCCAAAATATTTCTTAACAATCTCTGCTCTTGCCGGGGATCCCCGACATGCCGGGCTTTGCAGCCTTTTCTGAGGATGGGATGAAAGGATCTCTCGGGGGGAGACTGGGGCCATTTGCGGGAAAAAGGCCCTCTGAGAGGTATGATGTTGTGAAGAAGTTTTGCGGGGTCTCAGGTTTGACGGGATCCCCTCTCTGGGGTGGTTCACCCTTGTTTTACGATTGCCTTATCGCTTCATCAGTTCACTCAGTCGGAAACGGGTTGCTGAAACTATGCTGTTACTGAAAATCTCTGTTTACGCGGTTGTCATCTTTTTTGTGGGGCTTTTTGTGTTTGGTTTTTTGAGCAACGACCCCTCCCGCAACCCCAACCGTCGAGACCTGGAGTAGGGGATCCCGCCTTGGGCAGCTTGCGAACCCAAGTGATAACCGGCTCATAGCTTGAGGGGGCATGCCTCCGGCCCTATTTTTGTGGAACTCTGCCGGTCGCACCGGCGGCGCGGAACGCTAGCCCTGGGGAAATTGACGCCTGTAGAGATCCCTCCGGCGGTGCGGCGACGCAACCTGCTGCTGGTTAGGGGTTGTGGAAGCAGGAAGAAAGCCGCAGCGGTGAGCAAGATTCAGTCCTTGTTCGGACTTCGGCCCGCTGGTGGGCATTCCCCTCTAGAGTGAGTGGCCTCACCCCAAAACCGGCAACTCTGCTTGCCTACTGGAAGGCTGTAATCAGCAGTGTCTGGGATCCGGAGCGATTCTGTTGGTCAAACGCGGTAATCCGGAACTGCCAAACGCCGATGGGATCCCCGAGGGCAACGCGGAAATCGGTACTGAAGCTACAAAAGGTGGCCCCAGGGTTACAGCCGGCCTGCTGTGGGCTGAGGAATTCCCTTTGCACGCGCACGCCGCTGGGGTTGAAAGTTTCCAGCTCGAGGAACTGCGTTGGACGAGCACCGCCGGGCACACTCACCTGCACCGTGAAGGCCGGCGTGGAGGTGCCCACCCGCACCGAGGTGGGCGCATTGATAAACGAAACCGTTGGGCCTTGGGGTGGGGGCAGGATCGAGCCCCCTGAGCTGCCGCCATCTCCACAAGCAGCCAGCCCAGTGGCCAAAAGGCCGGTGGCCAAAAGGGTGAGAGCAGTCCGTTGCATCCCGCAGTTCCTCACGCAAACCCATCCATCCTGGCAAGACTTGACCAGAATCTGTACCACCGCTTGAGCGGCACAGCTCTAAGTTACTTTTCTAAGTTACTTTCTGCCTCTGCAGCTTGAGAAAAGATGCGCCACGACCCAAATCTGCATGGGCCTTTGCGCAGAGTTGATTCCCTTGCTTCAGAGCAGCAGCAAGCGCCGCAACAGCAACGCTATCACCGCAACAAAGCTGGCCACGATGAGCTGTCCCGGCAGAGTATAGCCGGAGTAAAGCCCTATCAACCTCAGCAACTCCCCATTCCAGGGTTGTGTGGCCAAAAGGTAGAGAATCCCGGTCAGGTGAACCAAGGCCAAAGCCACCAAGCTGCCGGATCCCAGCTCTTGGAGGCCCACCGGGGAGTCAGGGATCCCTTCTGCCCACCGCTTGGCATCGGCAGCGCGTTGGTGGGCCGGGGGAGAAGGGTAGGGATCCCGTTGCGGAAAAGCAATTGTCCCGCAGGCCCAGGCTCCTGGCAGAAACCCCAGCAAGTAGCCAAAGGCAGGCTGGTATAGGTACTGCCACCCTCCCCCTTGGGCAAACACCTGTAGCCCTGCCAGCCCCAACCCTAGGTAGACGATCTGGGCGCACACCGCCGCCACCGGCCCCGCCAAACAAGCCGTCAGCAACACGCCCCCAATTTGCAGCGAAAAGCTGTATCCCCCCAACCCAGGCAGCCCGGGCGGAAAACTCAAATGGGTTAGGGTGCCCAAAATGGTCAGGATTACCCCAATCGCCGTCCAGAGCCATTCCAGAGGAGTTAAGAGCAGGCCAGACCGCATAACCGGGGAGAAACCCTTACTCTATGCTAAGAGGGGAGACGCGCAAATAGGGTGGGCAAAAGGTGGTCAAGGCAGAGTGGATTGAACTGGCCCAGGCCCTGGCCGATGCTGCCGGAGCGGTGATTCGCCCCCTGTTTCGCGGAGAACTGCAAGCCGAATACAAAGAGGCCCGCTCCCCAATTGTGACGGTGGCCGACCGGGAGGCAGAGCGGGCCATGCGAGCTTTGCTCATGGCCCAAGTGCCAGAACACAACATCCTTGGCGAAGAGTTTGGTTTTCACCAGACGGGATCCCTCTATACCTGGGTTCTGGATCCCTTGGATGGCACCATCGCCTTTTCCACCGGCAAGCCCACCTTTGCTACTCTGATTGCCCTCTTGGAAGAAGACTGCCCCATTTTGGGCATCATCGATCAACCGGTGTTGCGGGAACGCTGGCTGGGGGTGCGGGGACAGCCCACTCAATGGATAACCCCCTCCCACCGGCAAGCCGTCCGAGCCAAGGCCAACACCGACCTCAGCCGCGCCTACTTGAGCTGTACCACCCCCGATTTGTTCGCCCAACCCGACCAACAACGGTGCTTCCAGGGGCTCAGCCAAGCAGTTCACATTACCTCCTATGGGGGCGATGGCTACCAGTACGGCCTGCTGGCCAGCGGCTGTGTGGATCTGGTGATGGAGTGTGGCCTTGCCCTCTACGATTTTGCTGCCCTTGTGCCGGTGATTGAGGGATCCGGTGGCGTGATTACCGATTGGCGAGGGGATCCCTTAACCCGCACCTCCACGGGAGAAGTGTTGGCGGCAGCCAACCCCAGCTTGCATCGACAGGCCCTGGCCGCGATTCAAAAAAGCGGGATCTACCCAGCGAAATAAGCAGGCTCATTGCCAGGTTTCCACTTGATGTTGCAGCCCAGGCTGGGCTTTTGGTCGGGATCGATGGGCTTGCCGGCCAGAAGGTTATCCAGCGCCGCCCGCAAATCTTTGCCCGTCACCGGCACATCGGTCAGGCTGGGACGGCTGTCGTCCAGTTGACCCCGATAGACCAACTTGCGATCCGCGTCGAACAAGAAAAAGTCGGGGGTGCAGGCGGCGGTGAAGGCTTTGGCCACCTCTTGGGTTTCGTCGTAGCAGAAGGGGAAGGTAAAGCCCAAGGTCTCGGCCATCTTCTTCAAGTTTTCTGGGCTGTCATCCGGGTATTTCTCCACATCGTTGGCGCTGATGGCTACAATGCCGACGCCGCGATCCTTGTAATCTCTGCCAAGGCGGGCCAGCTCCTCTTGCACGTGCTTCACATAGGGACAGTGCTGGCAGATGAACATCACCAGCAGGGCCGGCTTGTCGGCAAAGGTGGAGAGGGAGATGGTTTGGCCGCTCACCACATCCGGCAGGCTGAAGTCAGGGGCTGGGGTGCCCAAAGGCAGCATGGTTGAGGGGGTACGGGCCATAACAAACCTCCGGCGTAAGGTTTCCTCAATCATTGTGGATCATCCTGCTGATACATTCACGCTGAACTCTCCTGAACATGGTTCAGGAA
>NZ_JANSIM010000114.1:0-6072 GCF_047502655.1 Synechococcus sp. R5-12
ACAGTGATGTTCAGCAGTGTTCAGCGTAAATGTATCAGCTACAGCCGAATCAAGCCATAGGTGAGAGCATAGCGCACCAGCTCGGTGCGGCTGCTGGTGCCCGTCTTGTTCAGCAGGCGGGTCACGTATTTTTCCACGTTGCGCACGCTGGTTTGCAGCTGCTTGGCAATCTCCTTGTTCATCAGCCCTTCTGCCACTTTTTCCAATACCTGTCGCTCGCGCGGCGTGAACTCTACCTTAATGGGTGGGGGCAAGGGAGTTGGGGCGGGGGGCTGAGAGGGACCGGTTGGGGGAAGAGTTCGCTCTGCCAGAAGCGCCCGAATGGAGGCCAGCTCGCGGGCGACCACTTCAGAAGGACTGGCTGCTCGGGATCGCTCAATGAGATTGGAGACAATGGCCACCAGCTCCTCCGGATCGAAGGGCTTGGGCAAATAGGCATCGACACCGGCCCGGTAACCCTGGATGCGGTCGGCGGTCATCCCCTTGGCGGTGAGGAACACCACCGGCAGATGGCTGTAGGGCTCGAGTTTTCGCAGTTGGGCCAAAAATTGATAGCCATCCATGCCCGGCATCATGATGTCGGAGATGATCAACTGAGGCTGGGCCGTGCTGAGCAGTTGCAGAGCCTGCTGGGCGTTGGCCGCCGGGATCACCTCAAAGCCGCTGTCCTCGAGGTAGGCTTGCACCGCTTCCCGTAAGCCGGGTTCATCATCTACTAGCAGAATGCGGGCTGCTGGACTGGCAGCAGGGGGTTCGGGTTTAGCTGGGGGAGAAGAGGCCATCTGCAGCTCCTGGGTAGCGTTCAAGCGTTTGGCGGCACCTGCCATCCCATATCTCTACAATCTTCCTACTAACCTGTGAGCAATCTCAGGCGAAAACAGGAGCCTTGGGGGGAGCTTTCCACCTGGAGATCTCCGCCCATCCGGGTGGCCAGGTCGCGGCTAATGGCCAACCCCAGCCCCTGCCCTGGCTTAGAAAGATCTGCCCGAAAAAAGGGATCGAAGATCCGCTCCAGATTCTCAGGATGAATACCAGGGCCATTGTCACAGACGGCAACGAACACTTCCCGTTGCGAAGCAGTTGAGGGATCTTCACCCAACTCCACCCTCAGCCGGATCTCACCCGGGGGCGGGGTGTACTTGCAAGCGTTGTCGATCAGGTTATCAAGCACCTGCCGCAGGGCGCGCGGATCGGCTTGTACAGGGGGTAGGGAAGGGGGCAGGACGGCTTGAAAGTGGTGTCCCTGCGTTTCGGCCAAGGCTTGATAGATGGGGATCCACTCCCGCAGCAGGTCGGCCAAGGAGAGGGGCTGAAGCTGGAGGGGGGCCGGGATCCCGTCCCAACGCTCAAACTCCGCCAACAGCTCCTGTAGATGTTTGCACTCCTGTTCAATGCTGAGGCCAATCCAGTGGTTGCGATCCTCTGGGGGCAAGCGTTTTTGTAATAACTTGGCCAGCGTGCTCAGGGCGGTGAGAGGATTGCGCATTTCGTGAAGCAAAGTGGAAAGCTGCTGGGCAGAGAGAGTGACCCCCTTGACCTTGGGTTCTCCGGCTCCGCAGACGGGTTCAGGCTCTGGATGGTGTTCAGCAACTTTTCTGGCTCTCGGCATGGATCCAATCCCTAGACTCTCCCGGCGCTGGCAGATCGATCCTAGCCCCATCTTCCCTGGGTTCCGCCACATCAGCGTTGAGACGGTATCGGGATCCCAACTGGGTGGCTTATAGCTGGCGGGGCAGGTAGATGTTGAGAACTTCCCCCCGACGGGCGCGGTGGCGCACGGTGAGGTAGCCCCCCAAGGCGCGGAACAGAGTTTGGGTGACGGGAAGGCTGAGGCTCACTGCACCGGTATCCGGCTGCACGACCAACAACTGCCCAATCGCCTGAGGGGATTTGGGCTCTGAGGCAACAGTGGCGTCGCTGCCCTCAGGTGTGTTGACCTGAAACTGAAGTTTGACCAGCTCCCCTGCGCTGACCAACTGGGCGCGAATGTGGCTGCCAGCCGGCGTGCTGCGGGCAATGCGGTCGACCATGCCAAACAGCACCGCTTCCAGCGCCTTGGGATCGCTGACCACATCCGGCAGCTCATCGGGAATCTCCAACTCCAGTTGGGATCCCCGCCGTTCCACCTGCTCCTGCCAGCGAGGCAGGTTTTGCCGCACCAAGTCCACCAGCGCAATGGGCTCTAGCTGAAGCCGACGCCCCTCCTGTGGGGTAGCAGCGGGCATCACCGTTTCTGTAGCCTGGAAAAACAGCCCGAAGCGGTTGATTTGCTCGGTACATTCGCGGTCAATTTTCTCCACGTATTCCCGTACCCGCGACGGCAGATCGTGCCGCTTCAGGATGAGACTAACCAAGGTGCGGATGGTGCTGAGGGGCGTCTGGATCTCGTGGATGAGAGCCCGCAACAGTTCTGCCTCCGAAAGGCTGTTCTGTTGGCCTTGACCGGCAGGCTGGCCATGGGAAGGAGGAGACCGCCGCTTCTGCCAATCTTCTGGCCGGGTTGTGGGCGCAGGGGAGTTCTCGGCTCTGGCGGGGGGTAAGCGAGCGGGCGGGGATCCCGACTCGGCCAGGTTTCCCAGCAGAAGAAGGCTGCTGAAGCGGGCCAGCACCCGCACATGAGGCTCCATGAGGGGATGGTGCTTGATCAGCTCCTGCCAGAAGGGCAAGCGATCCGGCCTACCCTGTTGAACCCGCTGCTCTAGGATCTGCCAAGCCCGATGCACCACTTCCGGCTCAAAAGACACCATCATCCCCCTCTGCCGCGTGTGGGGGTGATGCCCTTGGGCGGCCACCGCCGAAAAAACAGGGGTGAGCACCAGCAAAAAAGGCTCCTCCACCAGGGGATCCTGCGGCAAGAGAGGGATCACCGTCTGGCCAGGGGTCAGAATCGACTCAGGGGACAAGTCAGGGGTAAACAGCCAGGGGGCTTCACGGGCCGGCTCCCGCAGCTTCAGGTTTGGCTCTGGAGCGTCGATGGGCGACGGCAGTTGGGGCAGCGGCTCCCGAACCACCCAGGGGGGCCACCAAGACACCGGCCCACCGATCACCACTCCAAACTGTCCAACCTCTTGCCAGAGCTGGAGCAGAGCTGCCACTGTCTGCTGCCACGAGCGCTCTCCTGCCCCCGGCAACCATTCCGGCAAGGGCAGATCGGCCCACAAAGCTTCCATCAAAGACAGAAATCGGCGGCTGTTCACGGATCCTGCTGACCCATCCTTCCCCTGTAGGGTAACGGCTGTGGCTCCTCTGCGGCAGGGGAAAACCTCACCTTTTCCAGGGCGGATCCCCGTCTTAGCCAGTGATAAGAATCCTCGTCTTGTGAGGCGGCGAGCCGGTCAAATCAGCCTATCCGTCCATCCGGCAGGGTTGCCCCGCGCAAATTGGCCCCGCTGAGGTTGGCTGTGCTCAGATCGGCTCGGGTTAGGATCGCGCTGCCGAGATCGGCATTTTCCAGATTGGTGCGGCCCAAATAGGCGTCCACCAGGTTGGCATACCGCAAATCGGCCCCGGCCAGATTGGCCCGACTGAGATCCGTCCGCGCCAGTTTGGCCGAGCACAAAGAACTCGCGGAAAGATCGGCCCCGGCCAGATCCGCCTCGCTTAAGTTGGCCTCTGTCAAATTCACCTGGCGAAGTATCGCCTCCTTCAAGTTGGCCCGCGCCATCTGCGCCCCTTGCAGGTCTGCCCCCAAAAAAGAAACCCCCCTCAGGTCGGTCTCGCTCAGGATGGCCCCTTGCAAACGGGCTTGCTGCAGATTGGCCCCTTGCAAGTTGGCTTTGATCAGACTGGCCTCTTTCAGGTTGGCCCCGCTCAGGTCGGCCCGCGTCAAATCCGCTCCCGACAGGTTGGCTCCGCTGAGATCGGCGCGGCTAAGATTGGCGTTGCGCAATACCGCTCCCCGGCGGCTATCGAAACGGAGATTAGCCCCCCGCAAGCAAGCTCCCCCCAAGTTGGCACTGGTGAGGTTGGCCCAACGCAGATCCGCATCCAGCAGGTTGGCATCGATCAACAGAGCCAGCGTTAGGTTGGCCCCATGCAAATCTGCCCCTTGTAGGGTGGTGCCGTGCAACTGGGCATCCCTGAGATCCGCCTCGCTCAAGTCCGCCTGGCTGAGGTTGGCCCCCCCGAGGTTAGCCCCGACGAGGTTGGCCTTCTGCAGCTTGGCCCGCCCCAAGAAGGCGAAGATCAAGTTGGCGCTGTGCAGGTCTGCTTGGGAGAGATCCACCCCGATCAAATCGGCCCGGCTCAGGTCAAGGGCGGCCAGGTTCTCGCCGGCAAAGTTGATCCGTCCTGCCCGGTAAAGCCGAAGCAGATCCTTGGCATCCATAGAAGAGAGGGGAGAGCTGCACTGGTGGTTATTCTAGATAAGGATCCGGGCGTTTCCCCAACACTCGGCGCGGCTGATCGTGAGTGTTGAACGGGATCCCCGAACAGCGGGCTTGGCTCTCAAACCAGTCCGAACAGACGGCGCTCTGCCTCCTCCATGCGATCCAAGAAAGCAGCAAATTTGGTGGAGATCTCCCCCACTTCCTGCAAAAAGGCGCGTAGTGTTTGGTACTTGAGAACCAAGGCTTCCTCTAGAGTGCAGGTTTGGAACTGCTCATCCAACGCCTTGCCCAACTCGCTCAGGGCCTGTTCGATAGCAGTTTTGACAGAGCCGACGCTGCGCCGCACCAAACGCATCACCTCCTGCTCCAACTGCGGCTTTTGCCGGGCCAGCTCGCTGCTGGCCAAGACTTGTCTCAGGGAAGCATAGGGATCCGCAAGGTTGGTGGGCACCTCAGTGATCGCCTCCGGCAAAGCGTATTCCCCACTGCTGACGTGAGGGGGCTGCACCAAGCGCCACTCCGATTGTTCTAGCTTTTTCAAGATCCCCATGAACATTGCGGCGGATCCCTCGACATCCCTCAAGAAGCCGCGCAGCACCTGGTGTTTGAGCGTCAGATATTGGACGGGATCCTCATCCTGCAGACCTTCGTCCAGGGCGTTGCCCAACTCGCTTAGGGTGTTCTCGATGGCAACCATCAAGGATCCGGCGCTGTGATGGAGCAGTTGGCGGCAGGACTCTGGGATCTCCTGTCGCAGGTCAGAAGAGGGGCCGGGTGGTGTTGTCCAGGTTGCAAAAGCCAGAGGATCTGCAGGTTCTTCCTCATCTTCTGGGATCCCAGCGTCAATCCAAGTCATGGGGCTGGCCAGGGACTCTGCCTCGCCCGCGCGAGCGGCATCTTCGGTATTCAGCCAATCCAGATTGGCGGAGAGAGGCTCAGCAGCCAATCCTCCGCCGGGGAGGGTCGCTGGGGGCACGTCAACGTAAAGAGGCTTCAGCATCTGCAGCACAGCATTGGCGGCTTGGCCATCCTGATCCGGCTCCTGCAACTGCTGCACCGCCTCCTTCAGCCGGGCTTCCAGTTCTTGGGGGGAGGCGCAGGCATCGTAGAGGGCTCTGAGCAGCTCGTCCAGGCTGTAGCGCCGCAGGGCCGCCAACCCCTGCAGAGTAGGCTCTACTTTGTGGTACAAAGCCGTGAACAGAACCAGCTTGGCCCGCAAAGGGCTGGTTTGCCGCATCACCCCTGCCCGCAGCTCGAAGGGATCGTAGTCTTGCTTTTGCAGTCGTGGGCTTCCATACTCCAAGGACAAGATAGGCGAGGGTGCGGCCCAAGCTGATGGCTCCTTGAGCGAGGGCATGAGTGGGCTAGAGGGATCCGCTTGGGGCTGTTGATACAGGGGCTGTAGCTTGCTTAGCAGCATCTTGGCGATGCGAGCATACTCGGCTTTTTTGTTGATGCGGCTAATGGCCTCTCGAAAGCGTTGGCCCAAAGCATCAAGGGTAGCGTGCTGGCGGCAGAGCTGCTCCAGCAGGGCTTTCAGGTCTATTTGGTTCAACTTGCTGACATCGCTTTCCCAAGTGCTGGTGCAGGCAAAGTAAACCAGCTTTTTCACTCGGTCTGCGTACCCGCCCTGCTGCACTTCTTGCACAACAAGGCCAAAGGGATCCGAGACAACCATAGGGAGCTGCTAAGCAGGAGCGTGACTCTAGTCAATAATAAGCTCAACTATACTGAAAATAATGTA
>NZ_JANSIM010000115.1:0-2209 GCF_047502655.1 Synechococcus sp. R5-12
GAGGTGCAAAACGGGGAATATCTCGGGGAGGACGACATTGTGCGCTTTGAGGATGACTACGCCCGCCAGTAAAGGGATCCCCTGGGCATCCGAATCTACGGTTTGTGCGTAAAGACCCCCGAAAGCTTACAGATTTCTGCATGTTGGGCAAACTTGGGTCAGGTGGGCCAAGGGGCTTGCCTGCACTAGACAAGTGAGGGATAAGCAAGAGGGGGTCAAGGTGACGCAGAAGGCAAGGCAGTGGGCTTTGTGGGTTGCCGGTTTGCTTTGGTGTTGCGGGCCGACGGCTGTCCACGCAGCGGAAGTCATTTCTCTGCAAAGGCTGGGCTACGACCGCTCGGTGCTGCTGCAAGGAGCTAACCCGCGTCTAGATATCGGGATCCCTGCCCCCCTGAACGGCCTTGACCCCGAGGCCAGCTTTGTGCAGTTGCGCCTGACTCCCTCGCCGGTGCTCAAGCCCACGTCCACGGTGCGGGTGCTGATCAACGAGGAGCTAATGGGCCTTTTTCTGGTGCAAGATCTGCGGCAGGAGCCGGTGGTGCGAGTGCCCATCCCCAGCTTGGCCGCTGGCGAGCGCTTTATCACCTTGTCGGTGCAGCCTTTCCTGAGCATCAGCGACGATATTTGCGCCGACTTGAATACCGGCAATTTGCTGCTGACGGTAGGGCGGGACAGTTTCTTTGAGCTGGTGCCCCGCGCTCCCGATGCCACAGTGGCCGGTTTTCTGGGCCGGCTGTATCCTCAGGTTACTTTGGTAGTGCCGGCCAATCCTTCCTCTGAGACGGCGGAAGCAGCTCTGTGGCTGTACAGCCTCCTTTCTCACCTGTTTCCGCAAACGCCCATCCTGTGGAGCAACCGTCCGAAGCAGGGGGCACAGGTGATCTTAGAGCCGGCCAATTTCACCCCCCACTTGCAGCATCAAATTACCCCAGAGGGATCCCGCCTGCGAGTGGCCGCCCGCCGGGAGGCTATTCTTGCTCTCTATGAAGAATGGAAGCGGGCGGGGCTGGTCAGCCGCGGCATCCAGGTGACAAGGGTGGCGGATCTGGAGAGAGCGCTCAGGGCCAACCGCCTCAGCCTGCGAGAGCTGGGGATCGTGGATCCGCTGCTGCGGGGGTTTGGCAGCCAGTCTTTGGTCTTCAACTTCAACCTGTCCCAATTGGGGGGGCGGCCGCGGGATCTGGCGGCGCAACTGGATGTGATCATGAACCCGGTGGATGGCCGAGTGGGGGATCGCCTCACCGGCTACGTGTTCTTGAATGGCGTTCTGTTGCGCACCTACAACCTAACCGGGCGCACCCAGCTCAACGAGACCGTAATCCTGCCCACCCGCCTGCTGCGCCGCTTTAATCAACTGGAGCTCCGCTTTGACTATGGCGCCAGCCCCGGTAATTGCCAGGGATCCCTGACCCCGCTGACTTTGCAAGTGCGTTCCGATAGCTCTGGCCTTCTCTGGAGCGGCTACCAAGCCCCTAGCGGCGAGCTGCAGGAGATCCCGGCGGTGCTGCAGGGATCCGGACGGGTTGGGCTGGGGGATCCCCAACTGCTGCCGGCTGCCGCCTACCTGGTCGGTGCCCTCAGCCGGCTGGCTGCCCGACCCCTGCTGCCCACCCTTGAGGTTTTGCCCAAAGAGGAAGCCAACCTGGAGACGGGGAACTTTGCCTGGCAGGTGATCGTGGCTGGGCCAGATCAGGTGGAGCTTAATAGCCCCATCCGGCTGGGATCCCAGTTTGAAATCATCAATCCCCTCAACCGGCAGGTGGCCTTGGCCGCTCAGCCTCAAGAAAACCTCGGCCTTTTGCAGTACTTTCTCCTGAAAGGTAAGCCGAACCTTTGGCTTTCCTGGTGGGGATCTGACCCGGTTTTGGCAGAGCGCCTCAGCCGCGGCCTTGCCGATCCGCGCACCCGCCTGGCCAACCAGCTACAGGGAAACGTGCTCACCGCCTATGCCGCTGCCCCCGATCTCACCCAAGTACAGAGCTGGGATCTCACGCCGGCAGGCTATCGAGTGCGCTACCCCGGTCGCTTCAGTTGGCAGCTTTTGTTGTGGCAATACCGCTATTGGTTAGTGCTGCTGCTGGCCCTTTTGCTGGCAGTAGGAGCCTGGAATACCTACCAACGCTTGGCCCGCCGCCCTGAGTCGCCCACCCTTTCCTAGGGGGGTTGGCAGAGCATGACTCTAGTCAATAATAAGCTCAACTATACTGAA
>NZ_JANSIM010000116.1:0-17262 GCF_047502655.1 Synechococcus sp. R5-12
CAAGGTGATTTACGTGGAGTTTACTTCTGAGCAAGACCGCAAGCGGATTGACCAGATGCTGGATCCTACCCATCTCCTCTGGCAGGGAGAAGTTGTAGCAGGCCAAAGAGGAGTCCTTTGCTATCTAAGCAGGGCTTGCTTTGTCGACAACAATTCAAGTCTTGGAGAGGAGACTTAAGGTTATGAACTCAACCATTATCGTTACGGCTGCTGACAGCAAGTTTTTTGAATTGGTTCAGGGGACCATTCTCTCTATTCGAGAGAAACCTCAGGGGCACTCTGTAGATATTGGATTCTTGGATGTAGGCTGTACACCGGAGCAGTTGCAATGGATAGGTCAGTACGTTGACCACATTGTTGAGCCAGATTGGAACTATGATATTCCCGACATTGATAGACAACCCAAGTATCTCAAGGCACTAGTTTGCAGGCCTTTCCTTCCTGAATACTTTCCAGGCTATGAAGTTTATATTTGGATTGATGCAGATGCTTGGGTGCAAGACTGGTCTGCAATTGAGCTTCTTACCCTGGGAGCAATATACAAAAACCTTGCAGTTGTTCCTGAGTTGCTAAATACTCTCTTCGATCCCTATCCATTTTCGCATCAAGCTTTTCACCTCTCGGGATACATCAGGTGCTTTGGACATGTATATGACTTTGGACATGTATATAACCACCTATACATAAGACCAATTCTAAATGCTGGTGTATTCTCTGGAAGTAATTCCGGTATTCACTGGGTAGCATGGAAAAACAGACTGAGCCAAGCTATCTCTATGAGCCTCGATCGACTCTCATCTCCAGATCAGTATTCTCTAAACGTGGCTATTCATAATGACTTAGGGATAGATAACGTTCAAATTTTACCATTGTTTTGTAACTGGACAGTTCATAGTAAACTACCTCTATGGGATCCAAAAAGCAAGCTCTGGGTTGAGCCTTGGAAGCCTTACATCCCTTTAGGGATTCTACACATTACTACCCGTCAAGCTAAGGATAGAAAAACTCATGTAGCTCATACTACCGATGGCTTCAAAGTTGAAGCCAGTCTTTGGTATCCTAGAAGCCATTCTTCTCCAATCAGAAGGTATGACTATGTATCAGCTAATCAAAAGAAAATATATCTCGACTACAGCTTCCCTCTAATGACTGCTATCGATCCAGGGCCTCATCCCTGGCCTTATCTACGGAAAGAAGTTCCTCACCTTTGTACTGCGGATTTGCGTCAACCTACTATCGGCTTTGTTAGTCGAGACGAGGCTCATATTCTGTACAATACTGCCCTTAAGCTACAAGGAAAAAACGCCCTAGAGATCGGCTGTTGGCTAGGTTGGTCAACTGCGCACCTGGCGGCAGGAGGAGTTATTCTCGATGTGGTAGATCCTGCTCTGGCCGATCCCCAGATTTATGGAAGTGTGGATCAATCTCTTCGCTCGGCTGGAGTTCGCTCTAATGTCAATCTCTACCCTGGCTACAGCCCAGGGAAGGTGGAGGAGATTGCCCAGCAAGAGGATTGTCGCTGGTCTCTGATTTTCATCGATGGGAATCATGACTCACCAGCCCCCTTGCAGGATGCTCAAGTGGCAGAGCGCTATGCTGCTGAGGATGCCTTGATTCTGTTTCATAATCTAGCCTCGCCGGATGTGGCTGAAGGTTTGAATTACTTGAGAGACAGGGGCTGGAACACGATGATTTACCAGACCATGCAAATTATGGGAGTGGCCTGGCGAGGCAATGTCAAGCCCGTTGAGCATATTCCAGACCCTGCTGTGAATTGGACATTGCCAGAGCACCTCAAGGACTATCCGGTCTGTAACCTTGAGTTGTCTAGGGTGCTAGAGAAAGTTAAATTTTTTACCTTGCTGGGCTTTGAGCGTCTTTGGAGCCTTTATTCACTGGCTAAGCAGGTTTGTGAAGAAGACATTCCTGGGAACTTTGTAGAATGTGGTGTTTGCAGGGGTGGAAGCTCAGCTTTGCTGGCCTGGGTGATTAAGAACTACAGCCGTCGACCTCGCAAGCTATATGCTTTCGATACCTTCTCAGGTATGCCTGATCCAACAGAGGCGGATCGAGATTATCGAGGAGTTGCTGCCAACGATACGGGTTTTGGATCCGGTGCTTTAGCGGCACCCATTTCGGAGAACTTAGAGGTGATTGCCAGGGAACTAGGGGTCTGGGATCTCATTGTCCCCGTGCCAGGGCTGTTTGCTGACACCTTGCCTATCTATCGAGAGCAAGTGGGCGAGGTTGCTCTGCTGCATGCAGATGCTGACTGGTATCAATCAACGATGGATATTTTTCATCATTTCTATGATCAGGTTCATTCCCAAGGATTCATCCAAATCGATGATTACGGACACTGGCAAGGATGTTGCAAAGCTGTTCATGACTTCGAGCAGGAAATCAGAGCCTTTTTTCAGCTCCATAGTGTCGATTACTCAGGAGTTTGGCTGAGTCCTTCTGAGAACTGGCTAGTGGTTAGAGATGGCCTAACAGAAATCTCTAAATCAGAAAGGATCCGCCTGAGCAAGATCAACGTGGGCCTTTTCCCCTACTGGGAAATGGAGACAGAGCAGCTTATCCAAGAACTGGAGGGCTTGCTGGAGCCAATTCTGCGCAGTCCTCAGCCAGAAGACTATGCTCTGATCTTCCTAGGGGATCCGGATCCGCAACTGGCCAATCAAACTCTGGAGATAGCTGCAGGCAACATAGCTCTCAGGCTCATGGAAGAGGGGTTAGAGCTCAGTAGAGAGCCGTTCTGTTCAGTGGTAGCTGGCTTGAACCCCTATCAATGGGAGAGACTTATTCCCCAACTCAACTATCGCTATCTCTTGAAGCGGGAGCGCTTTCCCAAGGGATTACGGCCTGCTATTCAAAAGCTACCTGTGTTGCTGTTGGCCTCCTAGGGATCCATCTGTTGTCTTGAGTTACTTGGCTGTCTACAGGGCGTCTGGATCTACCCCTAGCTCTCGTAGCTTCCGGGCCAGGCGCCCTGCCCGTTGTTCGGCCTGCTCAGCCCTTTGCCGCTCCAGTTCGGCCTCGGTGGGTACCAGTTCCCCAGCAGCAGTGGCCCAGCGAATCCAGGTGGCCTCGATGTCCCGAAACCTGCCCTCCCACTTCACTAGGCACAATCCCAAAACCTCGCTCGGCAAGCAACCCTCTGCATCCTCTTTAATCGGCTCATAGCGGTCGCCCCTCAGCCGAAACCCCGCCCAGTCTTCTGGATCAAACGGGTCAAACCAAAAGTACTCCGGCACCCGGATAATCTGCTCATAAAGTTGCTTTTTGCTTGTTTTATCCTCCTGGGCAGTGCTGGGAGAAAGAAGCTCAATCACCACGTCCGGCCCTTTGCCCTGCTCCCAAATCACCCAGCTTTTGCGCTCGCCTTTAGGCACGCCCAACACCACAAAATAATCCGGCCCTTTGAAATTGCGGCCGCTGGTCTGCTCCAAGCTGTAGTAGAGAAACATATTGCCACCGACAAAGCCATCAGGGCGCTGCTGCAACCAGGTTTGGGTAGTGGAGATGAGCAAGTCCATCTGGCACCTGTGCCGCCAGCTTTCCATAGGTTCGCCGTCGTCGTAGGGGAGCTCGTCTTGGGTGGGGGGCAACTCGGGTAGATAAACCGGATCCAGCACCTCAGTAATTGGGTTCGGGTTAGTCATTGCCAGTTCTCCTCTCTTTACCCTTACAAGGTATCGGGATCCACCCCCAGCTCCCGCAGCTTCTGGGCCAGGCGCTCTGCTCGCTGTCGCTCTTGCTCAGCACGTTGGCGCTCGATTCTCTCAGCTTCTTCAGGAGTAGGCACCAGCTCCCCATTGGGGAAAAAGTAGCGCAGTTGTTGGTTATGGATCCCCAGATACAGCTCCAGCATCTCGCTCCAGCGCCAGCCCTGCTCCGTTGGCTCAATCTCCTCGTACTTCTCCCCCCTCAGTCGCAAACCCATAAACTCCTGCGTCTCCGGAGAATAGTAAAAGTACTCCGGTGTCCTGAAAATCCTTTCGTAAAGCTCCCGCTTCTCACCCCGATCCACTTTGGCAGTCGATTCCGAAAGCAGCTCGATGATCAAGTCCGGGTATTTGCCACCTTCTTCCCACACCACCCAAGAAGGGCGGGGGCGGTTTTCTACCCCTTTGACCAAAAACAGATCTGGCCCGCGGAAGTCTTTATTTTTGAGTTGCTCTCGGCTGTAGTAGACGGTGAGGTTCCAGGCGAGGAAGTAGTCGTTGCGGTCTTGCCAGAGGCGGGCGAGGCAGCTGACCAGAATCAAAAGCTGCAGGGCATGCAGGGAGTGTTCCATTTCGGGTTCATCGCTGAGCAGCCCCTGGGCCGAGGGCATGAGCTCCGCCAGTTGCTGGCGGGTGAGGGGAGTAATCTTTTCCTCGGCTTTCTCTTGGAGTTTTTCTTGGGCCAGCATTTTTGCACTCGGGGCAAGTGAATTAGCTGTAGGCTAACCCATCGATAGAACCGCCGGCAGGTGCTCTGCTTCAGGCTGACAGGGTGATAACAGGAGCGTTCTACTAACTGAAAGGCATAATAAGAGATGTAAACTTCTCCTTTTGTCCGCATGTCTTTCTGGAAACTTTTGGTGGTGATAGCGGTGCTGCTTTTCGGCTTGGCAAGCGGGATCCCCACCTTACAAGCGGCCACCCTGGGTGGATCCCCCTACAATCGCGCCCAACAGGAAGTTGTGATTGCAGCTAGCCCAGACCGGGTGTTAAAAGCGGCTGAGCAAGCCTTTCAAGTTTGGAAGCGGGGGGAACTGGTCTCTGTGGATGCTGAGGCGATGGAAGTGAAGGGGATCTCCCGCACCAACTTTTTTAAGTTCGTGGACGATCTAACGGTTTCGCTGTCGCCAATAGAAGGGGATCCTGGCCATACTCGTCTACACATTACTTCCGAAGGCCGTGTTGGGGAATATGATTTCGGCGGCAACCGGCGCAACATCAACGAGTACCTGAACACTTTGCGGTCGTTGCTGGAGCAGAGCTAGGGCCGACAGGACAAGGCGGGGGACTTATGGGGATCCGCATCTTTTGCCGTCTCTCATGATTCCCTGGTCTGTTCCAGCTTGGCCACACGAGCTTCCAGCTTGCGCAAGGTGCGTTGCAGCTCAGGCAAGTGCCGCTGGACGGCCATGCTCTTGCGCCACTCGGCAATGGGTTGATGGGGGTAGCCTGCTACCGTTTGACCAGCAGGGATATCGCTGGTTACACCTGTCTGGGCGGCTACACGCACGCCATCGCCGATGTGAAGATGCCCGGCCAAGCCACATTGCCCGGCCAAAATGACATGGTGGCCCAATTGGGTACTGCCGGCAATGCCCACCTGAGCGATGATCAGGCAGTGGGATCCGGTGCGCACGCCGTGGCCAATTTGCACCAGATTGTCGATCTTGGTGCCGCGGCCAATACGGGTCTCGCCAACGGCGGCCCGGTCGATGGTGGTGTTGCTGCCTACCTCCACGTTGTCTTCCAGCACCACTCGGCCTGCCTGCAGCATGCGCCGCCAGGAGCCGTCGGGAAGAGGAATGTGGCCAAAGCCGTCGTCGCCGATGACAGCACCGCTGTGGATTAGGCAATCATCCCCAATCTCCGTGCGCTCGTGAATAACGCAGTTGGCGAAAAGCTGACAGCGGGATCCAATCCGCACGTGGGGGTAGATGGTTACGTTGGGGTGGATTTGGGTGTAGTCGCCAATTTTCACCCCTTCCATCACCACTACATGCGGCCCAATGGCCACACCTTCTCCCAACTCAACGCTGGGATCAATCACAGCGGTGGGGTGGATGCCAACGGGCAGGCGGTAGGGTTGGTAGAACAGCTCAATGGCCTGGGCAAAGAGCAGACGGGGATCCCTGCCGCGCAAACAGGGAATGGAACGGGGCAAAGGGGTCGATTCTTCCACAATCACCGCGCTGGCTTGGGTTTGCTCCAGCAGGGGCAAGTAGCGGGCCTCGCTGAGAAAGCTCAACTCTCCCGGACGCGCCTCCGCCAGGCTGGCGACGCCGTGAATTTCCAGGGTGGGATCCCCCTCGTAGGCACATCCCAACTTTTGGGCAATCTCCTGTAGCTGCATTGGAGTTGACATCCTCTACGATTGCAGCAGCCGCACGTCCATCACGGTGCCGCGCAAGTTGTAGTCAAAGGTCTCTAGCTCTAGGGGAACGCCAATTTTGACGCGATTGTTGCCCAGGACGATGCCATTCTCCGTCCGCTGGCCCCGCCCCCGCAACGTAAATACCAGGTCGAGGCGATAGGCTTCGGGATCGGGCAAGTTCTGCACCCGCCCATCGGGGAAAACCACCGGCACCGTGCGGCTGACATTTTCCACCCGTACCACCTCCACCTGGCCGTAGGGCTGGTTGCGGATGATCAGGTCAGCCTTCTGCCCCGCCTGAAAAGGTTCCATAGAGCGGCTGCTGACCCCGCGCACAATCATGTCCACTTCCACCGGCAGCGTGGGGCCACCTCCCACCTGGACGACACTGCCCGCCTGCCGACCCGGAAAGAACAAGACGGCGACAATGGCCACCACCACAATTGCCAGAGCTCCCAGATCCAAGAGGCTGACCTTTCCCAAAAGCCGCCCCTGCTCGTCAATGAGCCGCATATCACCTCTCCTCGCACACCCTGTCTTGATTCTAGGCAGGTTTGTTCTCCAAGTGGCTTTCCCGCCCTAAGGGATCCAGGCTAGGGCGCTGCTGCCCAGCGGTAGGCGGCGTTCCCGCCAGCGGTGCGAACCACTTTGTCCATCAGGAATGGGCAGCCCGTCCTGCAAATCCACCAACCACACTTGCGAGGCCATGATGGCTTGCCCGCTACGGCTAAGGGGAGCCGAGGGATCCGGGATCCCTGGGAACGGTTCCAAGAGCGTGTAGGCCAGCATGCGTCCATCCGGGGAAATGCTGAAGTCCAGATCGACGGGATAGGTGGCTCGAACCACCTCTATGGCGTTGCCTGCTTCAGTGCCGAGCGTTATCGCCAGCAGGCGGGGCGACTCGGTGTAGCTGGGGGAGTCCATCGCGACCTCGCCAACAGAATCATGCTCCGCACCGCTAACGTGAGAGACCTCACTGACCAAGGCGTAGAAGATGGGCGCCCGAGGGGAAAAAGCCCCTTTCAGGATGGATCCCTGGGTTCTCAAAATCTCCTCGCTGTTGCCGGTATTGCTGACGATGGAGAGGCTGCGGGTGTAGTCGGGATTGAAGCGCAGCAAAGCCCCGAAAGCCCCATCGGGGCGGATGGCTAAGGTTTGGCCGAACTGGGCTAGAAAGCTCTCCGCTGCCGCCCGTGGATGCAAGGGTACGATCCCCACCCCCTGTCCCTGCGAGATGAGCAGGCTGCCCTCATCAGGGCTGATGAAAAAGTCTCCCCCCACCGCTGTATCCAATTCCAGTCGCTCAAAGGGATCCCGGCTCGTTTTCTGGATCCACAGCTCCGTCTGGACGGCAGCCATGGGATCCCGTTGCAGCGGGATCCGCTCTGCCACCACCAGTTCCCCCGTCGGCGAGACTTGGAAGCGCAGGTTTTGGTAACCCTGATGATCCAGCAGCAACCGCGAAGACAGATCCTCCAGATCCAGTCGGTACAGATCCTGGTGCTGTGGGTGGGTAGCCGTGGCGAAATAGTACACGAAGCGGCCATCGGCACTGGGCTGCATTTGGGTTACCTTGAGCCCAGCCGGAGTCAGCAGGGTAGTGGATCCCGTCTCCAGGTTGAACAGAAACATTCGCCCTCGCTGGGCAGGTTCGGTGCTGATCCCCAGCAACTGCCGATCCGGCGTGCGGAATTCCCCCTCAAAGGGCTGGGCCATGGGCTGGCCCCGTTCATCCACGGCTGCCTGCAGGCGCACCCGGTAGGTCTGGCCGTAAGGGGCTGGTTCTGTCAGCGTCCAAAAAAAGCGGCGACCCAGCTTGCGCATTCGGCCTGGCAGAGGGGGCTGGATCTCCAAATGCTCTTCAACACTGACGGGATCCATCGGGCGGTTGAAGGTGAGCACCATCTGCACTTCTTGCGCCCCCACCCGTTGCTGTTGCCAGTTAAAGTCCCGCACGTAAGGAGCTGTGTGGTTGCCCAACACCACCAGGATCACCCCGATGGCCAGGTTGCAGAGGGTAATCCGGGCAACCCAGCGATCCAGAGGCTGTGGGAACCACCGCGTCAGGGTTGCGCGCCAGTAAGATCCCGACCGGGCAGACATCTGACTCATAGGTTACAAACAACAGACAGGTATGGGCAGCCAGAACTTGGGGAGCTGCCTATTGCAGCATCAAAAAAAGAAAGTCTTCTAGGTTGGTTAGGAAGGTCAGCACCTCAGCGGTTGTTCGTTCTTCATCTGGGGATCCCAACTGGACGGCCTGTTGAATCAGCTCTCGAACCGGCGTTGGTCCTTGAAGCAGTGGCGCCAACCAGCTCACTTTCTCGGCAGGGATGCTGATCCGCCCGTGGGTGGCTCCTGTCCACTGCATTTCGTAGGGCCGCTTCTCTTGCAGGGCTTTGCTGTACTCCTGTCGAAAGCGGGGGTTGTCCATCAACAGGGGATTGAATTGTACGGATCCCGACAGCCAATCTTCGTCACTCCAAGGCAGCACCGGCGAAGAGCCGGCATGCTCCGCCCAAAAGTCGATGAGGCGATGGACAGGGCGAAGGAGTTCATACAGATGCAGCCGCTCCATGATGCTGAGGGTTGCCAACCGCTGCCGCACAAACTCAGGTACCTCTTTAAACAAAGACTCCACCGACCAGTCGGGCCTATCCACCAAGCTCAAAAAGCTCAACCCCGCCTGCTGCAACATGCGAAACAGGTCGGGGATCGTGAACCCCTTGTCGTTGGAGAGTAGGTAATTATTCATAATGGCCGCATCTTCGGCATAGTTGGCCGGGTTCCAGAGCACCGCCTGGGCCACTTCTTCCCGAAGGGATCCCATGAACTCCCGCACATTCTTGGCCCCTACTGCTGGCGGAACGTCAAATTGCCCCACCTTTTGCAACCCCTCTTGCAGGCGGAAAAACACCTGCCGTTGGTAGCGGCTGTGGAGATTGGCCCGGATGATGCCATCGGGCTTGAGGACATTTTTCATGGCCCGCAGGCCCTCGGTGGGATCCTCCAGCAAATACAAAACATCATTGAGGCTGATGAAATCGAATTGGATCCCCAGGCGATCCAGCTCCAGCAGATTGAGGACATAAAATTCGGCATCTGTGAAGCCGTGGTGGCGCAGGCGTTCCTCGGTAAGCTTGACCGAAGCCGGAGACAGATCACAGGCAACAATCTGGGCCCCTGGATTGGCCTCGGCCATCATCAACGTTTCCCAGCCGGAGCCACAGCCGGCATTCAACAACACCTTGCCCTCTGGCGGGACGATGGTATGGGTGCGCAGGTACTGAGCCGTGGTATAGCTCATCTTGAACATCTCCGGCAGGGCGTTGCGGGCCGTCTGCGAGAGGGGCACATTGGGGTAAGGCAAAGCCTCGTAAAGGCTTAAAGCCCGTTCTGAAGCCGAGAGGGCGGAGCTGGCCATAGGCAGGGGAAAGGCTCAACGGTTCAATTTATGATTGAGTGTAGCCCTGGTCGCGACAGCCTCAGGGATCCGCAAAAAACTTGCCATGGCTACTGCTTCCTTGCCCCGTCGCCGCTCTCGCTTCTCCCTGGCAGGCACTCTGGCCGCCGTTGGGGGGGCGTTTCTGTGTGGGATCCTGGTGGTGCGGCTGCAGTTGCCGATGCTGGAGCGGATCAATCTGGGAGAATTGGAAAATGCCGAGGCCCGCAAAAACCGCAACATTGCCCTGGCCAATACGCTGGGGTGGCTGGGCTACCGTAACTTGGGGGCTTCCTGGCTGTGGCTGGAGCTGATCCAGTACTACGGGGATGCCCCGGCCCGCGCCCAGACTGGCTATGGCCTGGCCTACGACTACTTCGATCACATGCTGCGGCTGGATCCCCGTTTCCTCTTGGGCTACCGGCTCTCTAGTTTGGTGTTGGCCTATCGGGCCGGCCAGCCGGAAAAAGCCGTCGAGATTTTGGATCGCGGCTTGCAGCAGTTCAACCCCCAAAACAACCCTGACGCCTGGCGACTTTATGTGGATCGCGCCCTACTTAACTTTATGTTTCTGGGGGACGCGGAAGCGGGCCGCACCGATTACTACCAAGCCGCTGCCTGGCGAGAGCAGGTGGGCCTGCCTGGAGATGAATTTCGCCAGTTGGGGGATAACATTGCCCGCAGCCCCCTCAGCCGCCGTTCCCAATTCGATGTTTGGCTGAGCGTGTTTAACTCCACCACCGACCGGGATACCCGCCTGTACGTCCTGGAACAACTGGTCCAGTTGGGTACCGTGCTGCAAACGCTGCCTACGGGGGAGATCGAGATCCTGCCCCCTCCTCTGCTCGACTTCCCCGACGAAGAACCCTATCGCTTGCGCCTGTGATTTGATCCGGGGGACAAAGATTGCGCCTTAGGGCTGTGACGTTGCCCCAAAAGGTGAGCTAAACTCTAACCCAAATTAAGCCGACCCCACGAGCCGACTCTTCGAGAGCCGCAGCTTTTCGTGGGAGAGGTTCGCTTTTCCGACGTAGGGAGCAGCTGGCTCTGTTGCCTTTGCCAGGGAAGAGCAGCAGCCAGCCTCACGGCAATCCCCAAGGACGCTCTGGGATTCCGGTTTGTTCCCCCAAACTTCTCTATCTTATTATTTCTTAACTTTTGTTCTTGTTCTGCACAATAGGAGTGACCCCCATGACCTCAAGAACTTCCCTTCTGATGACTGTGGCTGTCCTTTCGGGCAGTTGGCTTGTTCTTCCGGCGGCAGCACAATCTTCCGGGACGGCACGGGTGCGGTCGGTGGTGGATGGGGATACCTTCTGGGCGGACTTGAACGGCAGGCCAACCCGTTTCCGTCTGGCCTATGTAGATGCGCCGGAGCTGACCCAAGGGCGCTGGGGGCGGCTATCCCAAGAGGCTTTGCAAAACTTGCTCCCGACGGGATCCCTGGTGCAGGTGGATACCCTCTATGTCACACCGGAAGGGCTTCACATTGCCCAGGTGTACAACGCCGATGGTTTGGTGAATTTGGAGATGTTGCGCCAGGGTCAGGCGGTGGTTTACGAGCGCTTTTTGCACGGGGCCAATCGGCAACGCTACCTAGAAGCCCAAGAGGCGGCCCAAGCGGCGCGGTTAGGCTTCTGGCAGCAACGCAATCCGGTGATGCCTTGGGAGTTTCGGGAGACGGCCACGCAAACCTCGGCCTTTGCGGGGGTCAATGTTTTGGATGGTTCTTTGATTCGTGAAAATCCGGCGGCGGCTGCGGGTGTGGGGATTGCTACTGCGGTGGTGATGGTGGGTCTGAGCAAGGTGCTGTGGAGAAAGCCCAGCCGACAGAGGGTGAGCATCCGGCAGATGGAGCGGGATCTGAAACAATTGCAGCGCAGCCTGACCACAACCCTGGCCAGTCGCAAGCAACTGGAACGGCGGTACGACGAAATTTTGCAAAAGGCCGAAGATTGGTTTGTCAGGGCTGAGAAAGCCAGCCAACAGAACCAGGATGACCTTGCCCGCGAGGCTTTGGTTCGGCGCAACCAGCACATGAGCGCAGCAGAAGCGGTTCGCAAATCTTTGGATGAAGTTGAAGCACAGGTGGCAACCCTTCGCGAAGGCATTTCCCGCCTGGAAAGCCAGATCTCGATGGCCAAGCTGGAGCGGGAGATGAACAACTGACGCGAACGCAACCATGCCCAACTCCTCTTTTGCGTCTTTTGCGCTAGAGGAGGGGATCTGCGCACTTGGGCTAAGGCAAGGAGGGGGGCAGGTTTTGCAGGATGGTGCGGACAACTGCTGCTGAGTTGAGCGCTGCTGTTTGAAAAAAACTCAAGAAATCCGTATCGTCCCCTGCATCGCTAACCGAGCGCACCAGCAAACAAGGGATCCCGGCTTCTTGCGCTACTCGCACCACGGCTGCCCCCTCCATCTCCACCACCAAAGCGCCGGTGCGTTCTCGGATTTGTCGGCGTAGGTCTGCGTCGGCCACAAACACATCGCCGGTGGCCACCAAGCCTTGATGGATGACGGGATCCCGGCCTTGTAGGGGGTGGAGAGGGATCCGCTCGGGATGGGCCACGATCAGGTCGTAGAGGGCGCTATCGGCCTCGGCCAGTGGGTGGCGCAGCTCTGGGATAAAGTCGATCCCCAAGACAAAGCCCTCGGGTCGTCCGGTGCCAAAGTCGTGCTCAATCGCCGCATGGGCCAGCACCACATCTCCCATGTGCAGGTGATCGGCCAAGGCCCCGGCCACACCGGTAAAAATGATCCCCTGCAAAGGGAAATGGGCCACCAACAGAGCCGCCGTGGTTGCCGCCCGCACCTTGCCCACCCCACCTTGTACCACCACCACCGGTTGCCCCGCCAGGGATCCCCGGTAGAACTGTCGCCCCAGATGGGTATGGATGGAGCAGGTTTCCATTGCTGCGGTGAGCATGGCCACTTCCTCGGGCAGGGCTCCAAGAATACCAATGGCTTTCTGGGGGAGATGAGATGGAGATTCCATAGAGCTTCCCTCAGGTTCTTCGAAAGACTTTTGAACAGGCTCTCTCTCCAGTTGGCGGGGGGGATCGCTTGCCCTCACCTGTCCGGCCACTTAGTGAACCATTGCCAACAGTTTCATTCTCGCCTGAGTTGAGGATCCCAAAGCGATGACCGGATAGGTCGGAGTCTTAGGCGGTATAGCGGTATAGTTGAGGTGGTTGGATAGGGAATAGGGGGAAGACCATGGTCTACAGTGAGCCGCTCATGAGCACCTTTAACCCTTCGCCAGAGGTTTTTCCAGAGCCCCTTCGCTGCGTTGAGGTTGTCTCGGCGGTGGTTTCCAGCCTCAAAGAGGATGCGGCCTACGAAAACCACGAGCAAGGTCACACCTGGAAATTCACCTACGGCACGGCAGAAGTGTTCGTCCATCTGAGCGGCGAATCCCCAGAAGACACTCTTTTGGTATGGTCTCCCGTTCTCTCTCTGCCGGTGGCAGAACCGGCCAAGCTGATGCAGAAGCTCCTGGAGAAGAATTGGAGCGACACCCTAGAGGCGCGCTTTTGCATCTGGAACAACCAGGTGGTGCTGAACCACTACCGCACCTTGGAAGGGATCACAGCGGGCGAAATTTCCCGGGCCATCACCATTGTGGCCAGCTTGGCCGATGAATATGATGAGCCCCTCCAGGCGGAGTTCCCCAAAGTTTAAGGTCTGGCTTTGCCGGGATGGGATCCCAGGGATACTGGCTCCCCTACCGCGTGGCCTCTGGGGCCTGGCAGATGGAGCAGGACTTCCGGCTTTTGCACAGGCTTCGTCGGGATCCTCACCCCTGCCTGCGCTTTTATGGCTGGGATCAGCTTACCCTCTCGCTGGGACGGCACCAGGTTTGGCCAGATCCCCTGCCAGGGATCCCGATTGTGCGCCGACCCACGGGGGGAAGGGCGGTGCTCCATCAGGCGGCTGAGGATGCAGCAGAGCTGACCTACAGCTTGGTGTTGCCCCTTTCTTACTTGCAAGCCAGGTTGCCCAGTTTGCAGCGGGCCTGGGTGTACGACTTCTGTTGCCGCTTTTGGGTGCAGGGGTTGGCGGAGCTGGGCATTGCCATAGATGAGCCCGCTTTTGCTCACGGCCGAAGCCACCGGGATCCCGGCTACCGCAACAAGACCAGTTGCTTTGCCTCCCGTACCCGTGCTGACTTGAGCTGGCAGGGCAAAAAGCTCATGGGCAACGCCCAACTGTGGCAGCCTTGGGGGATCTTGCAACAGGGATCCCTCCTATTGCAACCCAATCTAGAGCTGTGGGAACGGTATCTGCCCGGCTCGCAGGTGATTGGTATCTACGACATTTGCCCCACGGCGCCAGGGATCCCTGCTTTGATCGAACATTTTCTCCAGGCCGCCCGGGAGTGCTTTGAAGTGGAATGGCAAGAAGAAGCCTGGCTCCCTTGGCCGGACTGAGGGCCGGTTGCTGTTAACAATTACTAGCAACAAGAAGCGGCTTGTCTCAACCGTTCCCCAACTCCCCTCTCTCCCTGGGAAAAGGACTGCCAGTCTAGCCGAGACAGCTGTGCTAGAACCTAGGCAGCGCTCAGCCAGGTAAGCCATGCCGAAAGTTTGGGCGGCAGTTTTGCTAGTTGTATCCCTAGTGCCGCAGCCCGCTTGGGCCATTACCCTTGAACAAGTGCCCAACCCCCGCCGTCAGTATGGAGGGTGGGTTTCCGATACCGCCAACATCCTCAGCAGCAGCACCGAAAACGAGCTCAACCGTCTTATCACTCAGCTTGAGCAGCGCACCAGTGTCGAGATGGCAGTGGTTACCGTGCCGAATACTCAGGGATATGCAACACCAAAAGACTTCACCACGCAGCTATTTAACTACTGGGGGATCGGCAAGGCAGGCCAAAACAACGGGGTTTTGTTTCTCATCTCGGTAGGGGATCGGCGGGTGGAAATCGAAACGGGCAGGGGCCTGGTCGCTATCCTCCCCGACAGCCGAGTCCAGCAGATTATCGACCAGCAGATCCTGCCTCGGTTTCGCAATGGGGATTTTGATGGCGGCACTCTGGCGGGGGTGCGGCAGTTGACCTCGGTGTTGCAGGGCCAGCCCGTTGCAAATGTTCCTGCGGCAGCTTCTGGAGTTACCACCTCAACGATTGCAACTTCTTCTGGGGCAGTGGCCCAGGGCATTGATTCTTCCCTGGTGGAAGGGATCCTGCTGCTGCTGGGGATCATCATTTTGGGGCTGGGGTGGCAGCGCTCTCGCATGCCCGTCTCTCTGAGGGCCGAGCGAGGGGGAAGACAAGTCCTCTCTCTGACACCCAGAGATCAAGGAACAGGTGCTGCGCTCTCGTCGGTTCAGAGCGGCCCCATTCGTCTCTTCCTCTATTCGGGATCCCTCTGCCTTGGCGTGTTCCTAGGATTGTCCAGCGGCAACTGGCTGGGGTTCGCTCTGCCGGTTGTGGCTGCTATGGCCACTGACGGCACCTTGGGCCGGAAGCGTGGGATCCCTTTTCAGCCAGTGGTCTGTCAAGCCTGTGGTCGACCCATGCGCCCAATCCAGCCCCAGCTTCTGGATAAGTACCTTCCCCAAGAGCATCGCCTGGCCAGGAGCCGCGGCAGAGCTCGCTACTACGGCTGGTTTTGTCCTACCTGTCAAGGAATAGCTGTGGTTGTGCGCGAAGGCACGCTCTCCCGACACCTTTACTGCCCTCGGTGCCAAGCCCTCACCCTCAACCTCACCACACAGGTTCTCAGGAAAGCCACCTATGACTCCAGCGGTTTGAAGTTGGAGATCCTGACCTGCCCGATTTGCCAATACCGCCGTGAGAGAGAAGTTGTGATCCCGCGGCTCAGTAGGGCTTCGAATAGGAGTTTCGGGGGTAGGAGTTTCGGGGGCGGCAGAAGCAGCGGCGGCGGAGCGGGCGGCAGTTGGTGAGACCCAACTCTAGAGATTTCTCTATCGATCTGAAAAAGGAGTCGGGCTTCTCTTAAATCCGCCAGGACAGTACAGTGGTAAGGGAGCAGCAATAGAAACTGGCTAAGGACGGATCTCTCATGACCCTCGGAGAAGGCGTACAACTGGTTACGTTTGTGGTGCTATCGGCGATGGCCATTGGCTTCGCGCTAGGCGTGGTTTGGGCCCCCAGCATTGTCTATTCCGGTTTTCTGCTCGGGGGCGTTTTCCTGAGCATGGCCGGGTTGTATCTCCTCTTGAATGCCGATTTTGTGGCCGCAGCCCAAGTTCTGATCTACGTCGGCGCGGTTAATGTGTTGATCCTGTTTGCCATCATGTTGGTGAATCGGCGCTACACCTTTGCCCCCCTGAAGCTGGGCTGGCTGCGCAACGGAGTGACGGCAGTCGTGTGCTTGGGGTTGTTTGCCCTTCTGACGGCGATGGCCCTGAATACCCCCTGGCAGTTAGAGCCAATCCAACCCATGAGCAGTGTTTTGGTGATGGGTGGGCATTTCTTCAGGGAGTATCTGTTGCCTTTCGAGCTGGCCTCTATCCTGCTGTTGATGGCTCTGATCGGTGCTATTGTGCTGGCGCGTCGAGAGTTTGTCATTCCCCAAGCTGGAGAAGGGGATCTGAGCTTGCTGGAGCGGGCCCGACCCCAGCTTGAATCGGAGTCGGAACGGCAAGCAGAGCTGGTGAGCACCCGCTAAAGCTGACTGCTCTCGGCCATAAAACCTAGAGCTTTCCCGAGGCCCCTGTCGTTGTGTATCTACATGGAGCTCATCGCGATGTTGCAACTGCAGTTTTTCTTGGTGGTGGCAGCGATTCTTTTCTGCATTGGTATTTACGGATTGATTGTGAGCCGCAATGCGATTCGCGTCCTGATGTCGATTGAGCTGATGCTCAATGCGGTGAACCTGAACTTCATGGCTTTCTCCAACTTTGTCGATTCAGCGATGATTCGCGGCCAGGTGTTCTCGGTGTTTGTCATCACTGTGGCGGCTGCCGAGGCCGCAGTGGGCTTGGCCATCGTGCTGGGGATCTACCGCAACCGCGCCACTATCGATATGGAGAGCTTCAACTTGCTCAAGTGGTAGACTTTTTCGATTGTTTAGTTTGTATCAAGGCAAGGCTGGCTAATTCAAGTGAAGGCCAGAATGCCTGAGTAGAGCAAAGCTCCCAAAACAGGCAGGAAAACCAGCAGACCCAGCCAGCGGGATTTATTCAGGCGGGGTGGAATGGCAAAGATCACCCAGATACCGAAGATCAAGTTGACTAGGGGAATGAAGAAGAGGATCACCCACCAGCCGGGTTTACCAGCAGCTCGACACATCACCCAGATGTTAGCAATCGGGATCCAAGCTAACCAAGCATTCGGCACGTTTAGCTTCTCTCCAATCACCATTAAGGTGTAGCTAAAGAAGGCGTAAAGGGCAACGGCAATCAGCCCTGGTAAAAGCTCATCCATCGTGACCCTCCCACATATTTGATATTTGCGAATGTCAACTCACTTGTCTCCAGCGTCTCTTTGGTGTCAGAGACAACCCTCGAATCTATACAGCTATAAGGCCAAACCGCAAGAAAACCAACTTTCCAAAGCTGTTCAGGAGCTACTCTGATCCCGCCCACAAAGTTAGCCAAAAGGGATCCCGTTGTCCAGACTTATCTGTCAAGTTTCATCAAGAATTCTGTCAAGTTTCATCAAGAATACAGATCTGACGAATAATCTCTCAAGCACGGGGGGGCAACGGCGGGCATTGGATCCCGGGAACCAGGGATTCCAGCAAGCCGCTACA
>NZ_JANSIM010000117.1:0-4651 GCF_047502655.1 Synechococcus sp. R5-12
ACAGTGATGTTCAGCAGTGTTCAGCGTAAATGTATCAGATACAGATCACACTCATCCATCCTTCGCCGACTTAGAGTGAACGTTAAGATTCAATAGCCTTTACCGCATGAGCACATCTCCCCCATCCTTATCCCCTTCCGCCGTTCAGGATTCGCGGGCGAGCTTGCCTCCGGGACCTAGCGAAGCTCACAGGGGAGAAATTCGGCTGGAGGACTTGGACGAGAAGCAATTGTTGGCCTCCCTATCGTCGGTGGTGTTAAACCCAGCAGCTTGGAGTTGCTTCAGCGTCAGTGAAACCAGCCGCCTGCTACGCCCCCTGCAAATCTGCCCTGACTTGACGGGAACTCTTGTTCTCTCCCCAGGGGCCACTGCCGAAGTGGTCTATAAGTTCCTGCTGAGCGATGGTCGGATCGGAACCATGAAGGGGCTGATCTCCATCGAAGACTTCCGCAGCGAGCGGCTGCGCTCCGTTTACGATCAGCTTCACATCGAAAAGATTATACCGGTCTTCACCGAGTCGGTTGTGGTGCAAATCATCGACCATTTGAAACCGATTTTTGCCCGTGACTTGGATGAGCTGCTTTGGCAAGAAAGTTTTTACTTTACCCCTCAAGATCTGCGCCAGCAGGAGTTCTTGTTGCGCGGCCTACGGCCCGAGGCGATCCCACGCAGCTTTCGGCCTCACCTGCAAAGGGTCTACACCCAGATTATGAAGGTGTGTCGCAGCTTGCCCAACATCGCCTTCCAACTGTGTCTGCGAGCCTACCTGGAGTACAACGAGGTCAAGAACAGGCATCTGCTGGCGCTTCTGCTCAGCAAGTATTTTTACACGCTCTACCGCATCGGCGGGCTGGACGGTTGGGAAAGTGGGGATCCGGTGGAGCTGGGATCCCTGCGCTCCTCCAATCGGCAGGCTCGACTCCAGGCTCTTGCTCGCCTTCTAACCCTGGACAACGACAGCGACGCTCCCCTGGTGGGCATTGGGGGCAGCGGGCTGGGGGGCAGCTATTTCAGCGGGGAACGGGAGCCTACTGGTGTTGAGATGGTGAGCTCGGAGGAGATTGAAAAGCTGCGGCAAGATGTGGAGGTGGCCCGCGGCCAGATCGCCGAGGCCCAGCAATTGGTGGCCCAATATCAGGAGGAGAAAAAACAGGAACTGCTCAACCGCCTTCAGGATCCGGGAAAGTTTCTTCTCTTCAGCATTCATCAGTTTTTTGACACCCTCTTCGGAACCCTGCCCGGAGAGGTGAAAAGCGAGTACGGGGCAGTTTGGGTGCCGCGCACCTCCTACTTGGATGAGAAGGAGCGAGACAAGCTGACAGAGCATTTGCGCCACATCACCAGCGAAGCTTATTTGGTCAGCGTTCCCTTTGCCGAGGCCACCCTCATTAGCTATTGGCGAGTTTTGGCCGATTCCTTCTACAACCAATGGGTTTTGAATCAGTACAAGCAGTTGCAAAGCTATGGAGTGGATCTGGAGCAACAGGGCATCCAGATTCTGGAACGAGAACGATTTCTGGATGAGGTTCAGTTGCGCTTTGCCGCCCGCCACCGAGAAATCGTCACCCAAAATGTGGAGAAGATCACCCAAATTGTGGTGGATAGCCTGGCCAAGCGGGTGGCCCTCAACACCGGCCAGCAAAGTTTTCAGGCTATGCGGGCCAAGTTGACCACCGTTTTGGATATGGACATTTCCCGCAAAGACGTGGGGGAAGTCAAGCGGCTGATCGACTACTTTACGGATGTGTTTTTGGGCAAGCGGGAGGAGCTGCGCTCCCCCTATCCGGTGGGCACGATTTTGCAAGTCAAGGCGGCCATTGAGGCTCGCCCCCCCGATAACCGCACCCGCATCGGTCTGGAAATTTTGGGTCAGCTCTACCGCGAGTACGTTCCCCTGCTGGGATCCGCACCGAAATAGGAACGGGGGCATAGCGGGGGATCCCGTAGGCCGACAGGTTTTGGGCACAATGGGGACTGGCGTGCTGTCTAGATGGAGATTCCCCATGCGCTACCGCCAGCTTGGCCACAGCCCTTTGCAAGTTTCCGAGATCTGCCTGGGCACCATGACCTTTGGGCAGCAAAATACTTTGGCCGAGGCTTTCGAACAGCTCGACTACGCGGTGGAGCACGGGATCAACTTCATCGATACCGCCGAGATGTACCCGGTGCCGGCGCGGGCGGAAACCCAGGGATCCACCGAGCGCTACATCGGCGAGTGGCTGCAACACCAACCGCGGCATCGCCTGATCCTGGCCACCAAGATCACCGGCCCTGGTCGGCCCTGGCATTGGATTCGCGGCGGATCCCTGTCCATTACCCGCGACAACCTCAGGCAGGCGGTGGCCGATAGCCTCAAACGCCTGAAGACCGACTACATCGACCTCTACCAGATCCACTGGCCGGATCGCTACGTGCCCCTGTTTGGGGGCGTTGCCTACGATCCCAGCCAGGAGCGGCCCACCGTTCCCATTGCCGAGCAGTTGCAGGCTCTGGCGGAATTGGTGCAAGAGGGTCTCATTCGCTACATCGGCCTGAGCAACGAAACCCCTTGGGGGGTGAGCAAGTTCTGCCAGGTGGCCGAGCAACTGGGGTTGCCCAAGGTGGTCTCGATTCAGAATGCCTACAGCCTCATCAACCGCACGTTTGAAATGGGCCTGGCGGAAGTCTGCCGCCACGAGCAGGTGGGCTTGCTGGCCTACAGCCCGCTCGGATTTGGGCTGCTGACGGGCAAATATCTGGGGGGGGTGAAGCCGCCGGGATCCCGTTTGGCCTTGTTTGAAGGCTTTGGCCAGCGGTACCGCAAGCCCAATGTGGAAGAAGCGGTGGCCGCCTATGTGCAAATTGCCCGCCGGCACGGTCTGACACCGGCCCAGTTGGCTTTGGCCTTTGTGCGCAGCCGCTGGTTTGTCACCAGCACCATCATTGGGGCCACCAGCCTGACCCAACTCAAAGAGAACCTCAGTTGCCTGGATGTGGAACTGTCCCCGCAGCTCCTGGCGGAGATCGAGGCGGTGCACCAGCGCTACCCCAATCCTGCCCCCTGAAAGGTTGGCGAAACCGGTGGCCAGACAGAACTTTTCAGAAGGTTTCCTCGTCTGGATGTGCGGTTTGGATATCCTCTCCAACTCTTCTGTCCGGCCAGTTTCTATGGCCTCTCCCAGCCAAGAGTGGGGATCCGAGACCTGAATCCTGTACCCAGAACCTGAGGTGTGAACGATGCGTAAGCTTTCCCTTTGGCAGGGTTGGAAGACTGCGGCTTTGGTGATCAGTTGCAGCAGCTTGGCCTGGCTTGGGGATCCCGCTTGGGCCCAACTTTCTGATATCAGCACCTATTGGGGTGCCCAGTACATTGCCGGGTTGAATGAACGACAGATCATCGGTGGCTTCCCGGATGGCACCTTTCGCCCCAACGAGTCCATCACCCGTGCCCAATTTGCCGTCATTGTCACCAAAGCTTTTGGCCTAGATACCAACGTTCCTGTGCGCTCCTTTGCCGATCCCATTCCCAGTTGGGCGGCTCCCTCCATCGGCGCGGCGGCAGCGGCAGGGTTTGTTTCCGGCTTCCCGGACGGCACCTTTCGCCCCAACGATGTGCTCACCCGTGCGCAGGCCATCACTGTCCTGACCCGTGCCGCCACCAACGGTAGGCTCATCGAGGATCCCGGTCAAATTGACGCGATCCTATCCGCGTTCGGCGATGCCAATTTGGTTCCCAACTTTGCCCGCGCCCCCATCGCGACAGCAGTTCAGGAAGGGCTGTTGGTGCTCTACCCCAACCCCACCCAATTGAATGCCCAGGCGGTGGCCACGCGGGGGGAAGTGGCTGCTCTTACCTACCAAGCGCTGGCCAAGGTGGGCCGGGTGCCCAATTTGGATCCGCCGGTGGGGGCTGCCATTCCCGGCCCTGGGATCCGCACCGAGCTCCTTGCCCAGGTCACTCCTACGCCCGAACCCCTGGCCACGCCGGACATTCCCATTGAGCCTCTGGTGGAAACGCTGCCCGCCGCTCCAGAGGTGAGAACCTTCTTTGCCCGCGAAGAGCTGGGATCTGTAAACCCAGGAGATACGATTACCGTGTTTTTGCTGGGATCCCCAGGGGCGCAGGGATCGTTTTCCATCCCCGGCATTGCCTACAACCTGCCACTGCAGGAAACCCGCCCAGGGCAATACGAGGGCAGCTACACCTTCCGCAGCCAAGACCGGGCCTCAGAAGCGCCTGTTTTTGCCCGCCTGGAGCGCGATGGACTGGTGACCCTGGTGCAGTTGCCGGACAAAACCATTACCATCGGGCGGGTGACCGACACCACCTTCCCCACCATCAGCGAACTGGCCCCTCCCAATGGATCCCTAACCGACAACTCTCGCCCCTCCATCTCAGCCCGTTTCCAGGACGACCAGGGAATCGACCTCAATAGCTTTACCTTGCTGGTGAACAACGCGGATGTCACCACCCAAGCCCAGCTCACCCGCACCGGCTTTACCTACACCCCTGCCGAGCCGCTGCCCACCAATCGGCCGACCTTAATTGCCGTCCAAATTGCCGACACCAGCGGCAACACCACCATCCAGCAGTGGTCTTTCCAGGTGCAGGCCGCCCAGCCCACTCCCACACCGACCCCAACACCAACCCCAACACCGACAGCCACGCCCA
>NZ_JANSIM010000014.1:0-5777 GCF_047502655.1 Synechococcus sp. R5-12
CATGCTGACGCAAAGCGCTCCGCGCCGCCAAAGCGAGAGAGTGCGGGCTTCAAGGACTCCGTCCCGCTGACGGGAAGGGTAGCCCGCGCCCTGTCCGCAGGACGAGCGCCGGGAGGATGTCACTCCTCTGTCCAGAAACGCTCGGAAAGATATTTGTCAGCCCCGTCGCAAAAGATGGTCACCACCACTCCAGAGGAGAGCTGACGGGCCACCTCTAGGGCTGCCACCACATTGGCGCCGGCAGAGATGCCCACCAGCAGGCCTTCTTCCAACGCCAAGCGCTTGACCATTTTCTGGGCTGCTTCTGTGGAGATCTCAATGTGCTGGTCAGGCAGGGTGGGATCGTAAATCTCGGGTTTTAGAGCTGTGGCCATGTGCTTGAGCCCTTCCAGGCCATGGAAGGGAGAGTCGGGCTGCATGGCAATGATTTGGATATCCGGGCGATACTCTCGCAGGCGCCGCCCCACCCCCATACAGGTGCCGCTGGTGCCTAGCCCGGTAACAAAATGGGTGACCTGCCCCTGGGTTTGCTCCCAAATCTCCACCCCAGTGGTTTCGTAGTGGGCTTGCCAGTTGGCGGGGTTGCTGTACTGGTCAGGGTAGAAATAAAGCTCGGGGTTTTCCGCATAGAGGGCGCGGGCTTTCTCGATGGCCCCATCGGATCCCAGAGCGGGATCCGTCAGAACCAAGTCCACGCCATAGGCAGCCAGGATCTTCTTGCGCTCCAGGCTGGCGTTGGCGGGAAGAGCCAGCTTGACCTTGTAGCCCAAGGCGGCCCCGATCCAGGCATAGGCGATGCCGGTGTTACCGCTGGTGGCATCGAGGATGATCTTGCCGGGGGTAAGCTTGCCCTGGCGTTCGCCAGCGCGAATCATGTTGAGGGCCGGGCGATCCTTGACTGAACCCCCAGGGTTGTACCACTCTGCCTTGCCGTATACCCGTACCGATTCCGGCAAATCGGCAGCAACCCGCCGCAGACGGATCAGCGGCGTCCCCCCCACCAGCTCAATAGGGCTATCCACAGCAGGGAGTAACGGGCGAGAAGAAAATGCAGTCGGATACAAGGGGGATCCCTCGCTAGACAGGCATCGGCTGGACAACCATTGCTCATCTTACCCCGGTCTTTCCGGCCTCTTGGGAGCTTTTTAGTTTCCCCCTCCTGCCCAAGTTCTGGCTAGGCTCCAAGTAGGCTCTAAGATGGGGGTAGAAAAGTGGGATTTTCCCACAGCAGGATGACGCGGAGGGGCATGGCAGAAATTGGGATTGTGACTGCCCAGCAGTTTGATCGGCGACGGGGCCAGATCCATGTCTACGACGGCGAGGGCAAAGGCAAGTCCCAGGCGGCCCTAGGGGTTGTGCTGCGTTCCATTGGCTTGGGGATCGAAAAGGCGGCCCCCAGCCGGGTGTTGCTGGTGCGGTTTCTCAAGGGGCCAGGCCGAACCTATGCCGAGGATGCAGCCATTGCGGCTCTGCAGCGAGGTTTCCCCCATCTCATCGATCAATTGCGCACCGGGCGGGGAGAGTTTTTCGGCCCAGACGAGATCACCAAGTTTGACCGTCAGGAGGCCCGCCGTGGCTGGGACGTGGCCAAAGGGGCTTTGGCGTCGGGGTTTTACTCGGTGGTGGTGCTGGATGAGCTCAACCCGGTGCTGGATCTGGGCCTGTTGCCTGTGGAGGAGGTGGTCAGTACCCTCAAGCAAAAGCCGGAGGCCATGGAGGTGATCATCACCGGGCGCGGCGCTCCCAAGGAAATTATCGACCTGGCGGATTTGCACTCGGAAATGCGCAGTGTCCGGCGGGCGACGGATCCCCAAAACGGCCAACCCCCTTGCAGCGGCATCGAGATCTACATCGGCAACGGCAAGGGAAAATCTACCAGCGCTCTGGGGCGGGCTCTGCAGGCGATTGGACGCGGCATCAGTAAGGATCTCTCCCATCGTGTACTGATCATGCAATGGCTGAAGGGGGGAACGGGCTACACCGAGGATGCAGCCATTCGGGCCCTGCGGGAAAGCTACCCCGATTTGGTGGATCACCAGCGTTGCGGTCGGGACGCCATTGTCTGGCGGGGCAAACAACAGGAAATCGACTATGTAGAAGCGGAGCGGGGCTGGGAGTTGGCACGGGCGGCCATCGCTTCTGGCCTGTACAAAACCATCATCTTGGATGAGTTGAACCCGACGGTGGATCTGGAGCTGCTGGACGTGGAGCCGATTGTCCAGGCTTTGCTGCGCAAGCCGCGGGACACGGAGATCATCATCACGGGGCGCTGCCATGCCCCCTTACCTTACTTTGAGCTGGCCTCTGTCCACTCGGAAATGGTGAGCCACAAGCACTATGCCGAGCAGGGGGCCGATCTGCGGCGCGGGGTGGACTATTGATGGGATCCTTCGCAGCGTTCTCAGCCAATTCTGCTCTCTCTTGGCCTCCAGACCCCAGGACTCTGGCCCAGTTGTTGCTCACCCTTTTCCAGACGGAAGTGTGGGTGGAGGGCAAGGAGCACGTTCCCGCCGGCCCGCTGGTGGTGGTGAGCAATCACCGCAGTTTTCTGGATGCGCCGGTGCTGATCGCGGGGTTGGACCGACCGATTCGCTTTGCCTGCCATTACTACCTGGCTCAGGTGCCGCTGCTGCGGGAAATCGCCCTGGCTTTGGACTGCATTCCCCTCAAGCAGGGATCCCGGCAGCAAATCCATTTTTTTCGCCAGGCGCAGGCCAGTTTGGCAGCGGGGGTGGGTGTGGGGATCTTCCCAGAAGGGGCGGAGCAGATCACCCGTGAGACCTCGCCTGGGGAGGTGGGGCGGTTTCAGCCAGGTTTTGCCCACCTGGCGCTGGCGGCAGCGGTGGATCCCTTGCCGATTCTGCCGGTGGCGGTGTGGGCGCAGGAAGAATGGCGGGGAGTAGATATTCCTATGGCTTTTTTCCGCTGGTTTGACCCCACTGAACCCCGATTTCAACAGGAAGGGGGACATCCGGTGGTGTTGTATCGGCGGGTGGTGCTCAGGGTGGGATCCCCCCTTTGGGTGGGCAGGAAGCAGCGCCAGGGATCCCGACGCGAGCGAATGCAGGTCATTCAAGAGCTAACTGCAGCGGCCCGAGAACAGGTGCGATTGGGATTGGCAGAGAGATGAGAAAGTTGAGTGGCGAGCCGGTAGCATCTGCCTCTAGCTTGGTCAGCCCGGCAACGGGAGCGGTCGGTCAGGAGCGGCCCCTGCTGCTGTATTTGCCCGGTATGGATGGCACAGGTACGTTGTTTTACCGGCAGGCGCAGGCTCTGCAGCGGGAGTTTCGCATTCGCCCCCTGAGTTTGAACCACCCGGAAGCGGGGGATAGCTGGGAAACCCTGGCCGATTGGGTGGGATCCCGGCTAGAAGCGGGGGCGTACTTGTGTGGAGAATCCTTTGGGGCCTGCCTGGCCTTGCTGGTGGCCGCCCAATGGCCGGAACGGTGCCGCGGCCTCATTTTGGTCAATCCGGCCTCGTCGCTGCGACGTAGGCCCTGGTGGTGGGCAGGGCATGTTCTCCTGCCTTTTTTGCCACCGGGGCTCTATCACCAGTTGTCGGAGCGGGGGTTGGGGGTTTTGGCGGAGCTCAGCCAAATGGAGCCGCCGGATCGGGAGCGGCTGCGCCAGGCGGTTCACAGTGTTGAACCCACAGTGGCTGCTCGGCGCTTGGCTTTGCTGGGATCCTTTGTTGTGGAGAAGCTGCCCCTGGAGTCGATGACCCTGCCAACTTTGCTGGTGGCGGGGGGGCGGGATCGCCTGTTGCCCTCGGTGCAGGAGGTGGGCTGGCTGGCGGAACGGCTGCCCCAGGCGCAGGTAGAAATCTCGCCCCAGAGCGGCCACGCTTGCCTGCTGGAGCGGCGGATGAACCTGCGGCGTTACCTGCTCAAGCCGGATGGCCTTTTTGCCCCTCTGCTGCTCAATTCTGCTTCGGCCCATTGAGCATGGACAGGGATCCCCACAGATCTTCTATCCGCTCTGGGCAGGAGCTATCCTTCCCCTCTCGATCCAGCCAAAGGGCTCGCAAGCCTGCTGCTTTTGCCCCCTGATAATCGTCGCGGCGGCTGTCGCCAATGTGGCCGGCGGCTGCGGGGGGGATCCCGTGGGCTGCCAGGGCAGCTTGGAAGATGCGAGGATCGGGCTTGGCATAGCCCACTTGGGTGGAGAGGGTGAGGGTGGAAAAGTAGGGATCCAACTGCAACTGCTGCAGCACCCTGGGCAAGCGGCTGTCGAAGTTGGAGATCACCCCCAACCGGATCCCTTCCTGCTGCAGGGCCCGCAAAGCCGGCAGCGTCTCGGGATACAGCTCCCAGGGATCCGCCCCGGCAAAGTGCTCAAACAATTGGGCGAAAAAGTCTTCAAACCGGTGCTCTCCGAAGGCAGCCAGGGATCCCACCCGGGCAAAAGTCTCCCGCACCACCTGGCGCCACCAGGTCCGCTCCCACTCCCGCAAAGGGGATCCCGTCAATCCTGGGCAGGCCGGGGCTGGAGCCTGGGCAAAAACTTGGCCAAAAGCGCGATCCAAGGCCTGGGGATCCACCCTTACCCCATACTCCGCTGCCACCTGGCTGTAAACCTGGCCCACGCTGCCCCGCACCCGAAACAAAGTGCCCACAGCGTCGAAAAAGAGCACCCTCAGCTTCACGACTGCCCCTCGTAGCGGGCGTAGGCATCGACAATCCGCTGCACCAGAGGGTGGCGCACCACATCCCGCTGGTCGAAGTAGCAAAAGGCAACCCCCTCTACCCCTGTCAGAATACGCTCTGCCGCTGCCAGGCCGGACATGCGATGTTTGCCCAGATCCGTTTGGGTGAGATCCCCGGTAACCACCATACGCGACCGGAATCCCAGCCGCGTGAGGGCCATCTTCATCTGCTCGGGGGTGGTGTTCTGGGCTTCGTCCAAAATGATGAAGGCATTGCTCAAAGTACGGCCTCGCATATAGGCCAGCGGCGCCACCTCGATCACCCCCTGCTCCATCAACTGCGGCAGCTTGGCCGGGTCGATAAACTCGAACAGGGCATCGTAAAGGGGCCGCAGATAGGGATCCACCTTTTCCACCAGATCCCCCGGCAAAAACCCCAGTTTTTCTCCCGCCTCCACAGCCGGGCGAGTCAAGATCAAACGCTCGTACTCCCGGTTTTGTAGGGCAGCAATGGCCACAACGGCAGCCAGATAGGTTTTGCCGGTACCCGCCGGCCCAATGCCAAAGCAGAGGTCATGGGTGCGAATGGCTCGCACGTACTCCTGTTGGCGGGGCGTTTTCGGTCGGATAAGCTCCCCTTTGCGGGTGCGGGCCAAAATCCCTGCTTGTGCTTGCTGGTAGGCGGCAGCCTCTTGTCCGGAGAGGGCGCGAAAAGCTTGCTCTGCATCGATCACAGTGACGGGGTGCCCAGTTTGCCAAAGCGGCCTCAGCAATTCTAGCCATTGCCGCACCTGCTGCCGCTGTTGGGGAGTGCCTTTCAGGTACAGGTCTTGTCCGCGCAGCGTTACAGAAGCACCGCTGGAGCGACTGATCCACCTCAGGTTGGCCTCCTGAGTGCCCGCCAAAGACATGGCCTGTTGAGGATTGGACAGAGAGATGACTTCGAAATCAGAAGAGAGGGAAGTAGGGTTGTCGTGCATGCCGTGGGCGCCGGGCACCCTGGAAGACCTGTAGGGGTGATCTTACCAAAAACGCTTGTCAGGGCGCTCTGGGCTGTGGAAAGCCGCTGCAGAGCCCAGGGGTCAAGCGCAAGAGCATGACTCTAGTCAATAATAAGCTCAACTATACTGAA
>NZ_JANSIM010000118.1:0-23212 GCF_047502655.1 Synechococcus sp. R5-12
ACTTCCAAGTTCCTTAAGTTCAGATCCCCATTTTGGCTGCAGTTAAAGGAAATCAGAGAATGGGCAAACCATTTGGCTGCCTCTTGGCGGTTGGCTGTTTTGATGAGGATGGGCAAATCTGCATTCTTTATGGCTTGAACCAGCCGGCAACGCCTGGGATGGCGGGATCCCTGTTGGCCGATAAAGACCACTTGATTTTCTCTATCTTCCACCCAATCGTGGGTAACAGTGCGCATGGAGATAAGAGGCAACCAGGCAAGATTCTCAGCGCCTGCTGCGGCAAACCAGTGCAAATGCTGGAAGTTATAGGCAGTAGCGACGTAATCAAAGCCTTCAGTAGCCCAGTAGGCCAAGAGATGGTTGATGGGAAACTTCCAGTGGTGGGTGTCTCCAGCAAGCAAGAGTGTAGGGCAGCCAAACTTCTTCGTATTTAAGGGACTGATCTGGTCGAAACTGGAAGTCCAAACAACAACTAGGTCAAACTCCTTATTTGTAATTTGCTCAGACTGCTGCACAAAGTCATAGAGGTCATAGTCTCCCTCTGGGCACTCCACCAATTCCTTAGAGAGATTGACAAAGTTTAGTCCAAAGCCCTTGGCTCTCCTCTTGGGGCAAAGACTGACCTGCCGATCTGAAAGCTGCGGGGGCGGGATATAGTCTGGCGGAGTTGGCCAATTGAGGAGAATTCGCGGAGCATTGGCCTTGATGTCTTGCATTTCTCGACTCCCCAAGTTGAGCGGCAGGTTCTTCTAGCTCCTACAGGCTACTAGGATTGGACACAACAACAAGGGATCTCTGTTGCCCTGGAAAACGATAAGCCGAGCATAGGTTATAAGCAACCCCATGGATCCCTGTCTGCAAGAGCCGAATCCAGTTTACCTGCCTGGATGGCCCCTACCCAAGACGAGCTCTCCTACGACAATGGCATACCCATGGAAAGCTGGCGGCACACGTGCCAGATGGACTTGCTCATCTCCACCACCCATGCCGAGCGAGGTTTTGAGGCTGTACCCAGCGAAGTGGGAGGGTAGGAGGCCACCTGGATTCTGTGGGCCACTGCCGCTGGGGAACTGATGCCTGCCAAGGCTGAACTGGAGCAGCAAAGGGCTGAGCGCCTGGCCTAAAAGTTGTGAGAACTGGGGGTGGATCCGGGTACATTAAGCTAGAGCAGACGTCAGGGATCCCTCCCCATGGATTGCCAAGACCTTGCTCAGGATCTTCTCCTAGAACTGGAGCAAGCTCAGAGTCTCACCCAGCTCTTAGATTGGGCTTTAGCCTGCCTTCCTAGCCAGCAAATCTTCTGCCAGATTGGCTGGGAAGAGTCCGCAGCTGTTTTGCAGGCAATGCTTCGCTATCCTGAAAAGTTAGCAGTGATTCTACGGAATCCCCTACAGAGCTCATCCGAAAAGTCAATCAGCACAGAAGATATCCAAACCCAAATTTCTCAGTTGGGATTAGAAGAACGGGTTCTACTCCTAGAAGGCCCCATCCCTGCCCTTTTGGCAGATCTCGGTCAATGTTTCCCAGAGACCCAGATTGGCGTTTGTTTCTGGACTGAACTCACGGACTACCGTACCTGTCTGCTTCAGTCTTTGCTACTGCGGGATTACTTGGCCGACTCAGCCCTATACTTGGTCAACCATTGCCGCTACGGAGCCATAGCCCAAGCCAACCTAGATTTGATGGGGATAGATCCCAGTTTTCATCTGCAGAAGGTTTTGCCCAATCTAGGCCAAGGGATCCATCTCCTCACTTGGGATCCCCAGCACAAAGGGTTAACCGAGCAGGATCTCGCTCACATCCAAGCAATTGGCCCTGGATCACTGCTGGCAGCTAACCCGGTATTCCTGACTTTTACCCAGCCGGATCCCTCAGAACCCAACCGGTTTTACCCCTGTAAATACATCAAGCTGGATAACTTCCTGCCTCAAGAGCTCAACCAAGCCATTCTCCAACATGCCATTACCCACCAAGACAAGTTTATCCCTTCCAAGAGCTACAGCAAGAGCAACACCGAGGCAGAGTCACTAAAATTTCGCCGCTCCCTGAGGCTGGACTTCGCTTACTTTCAGGAGCATGGATCCCTGCTGCGAGAAAAAATTGCGGCTGTTGCTCCCCAAATCTTCGCCGAGCTAGGCATTGAGAACTTTGACATTCAAATCTTTGAGATGGAGATGATTGCCAGCCATGATGGCTGCTTCTTTACCGCCCACACCGATAACTCCTACCCACAAACTGCCTTCCGCCAGGTGAGCTGCGTATATTACTTTCACAAAGAGCCAAAGCCTTATCGAGGAGGTGAGCTGCGCATCTACGATACCCAAAGGCAAAAACCTCATCCACCAATCCTGCACGGGGCATACGATGAGGTAACTCCTACAAATAACAGCATCGTCTTCTTCTCCAGCAGTTGCCTACATGAAATCCTGCCGGTATTTAGCCCTAGCCAAGCCTTTGCCGATAGCCGCTTCACTATCAATACCTGGTTAGGATCTAAGCAATTCACCTAAAGGCTTGCAGATCCACCATGGCCAGAGTTTGCATAATTACCACTGTTCGGGATCCAGGCGTGTGCTTGGAGTCGTTCATTCGCTATCACCTTGCCCTTGGAATTGCCCATATTTATATCTTCTTTGACGATCCAGAGGATCCCACTTTCAGGTAGCACTTCAGTTTTCCAATGTAACGGCTATTCCCAATGATGAAGCTTTGCAAGTTCAACAAGCATTGGGGAATGTTCTCTATCCAAAATATGGCCCTCATACTGGCTATGAGGTTATGGCTCGCCAGATCCTTAACGTAGAAACTGCTATACAACTTGCTCTGGATCAGGGCATGGACTGGATTCTTCATATTGATGGAGATGAGCTTTTTTATCCTGGCCAGATGATGGCTTTGGATTGGTTTGATCAAGTAAGCGACGATATATTCCAGGTTACGTTTCTAAACCACGAAGCAGCTCCTGAAGTATTTGAAGTCGAGGACTATTTTCGCGATGTCACTCTATTTAAGAAAAACCCTGCTGCCTTAGAGCCAGGACTCTGTACTGAGTTTCAGAGAGTTTCCGGCAAGAGTCAATACTTTTTAGCTTATCAAAATGGAAAGTCAGCAGCTCGGATCTATCCCTCTCTTCTGCCTAACAGCGTACATAGCTTTGATATTCCAGGGGATCATACTCTAGTAACGTCGTCTCCCTCTATTTTGCACTACTTAAACTGCGGATTCCAGAACTACTATAAAAAATACGCCCAACTGGGAAACTTTCCCGACTACTGGTGGCGCTCAAAGTCTAATCCTATTCGGGTTCCCTTTCACTTGGCCTCACGGGACGCTTATTGCTCAGGAGATAGAACTCGCATGGCAGCTCTCTATCAGGAGTTTATACTTTACAACAATTCTGAAACCAACCAGAACCTCATCGAAAAGGGTATTCTTACTCGCATCTCCTACCCATCACAGTTACTGTCCTCGCTCTAGTTCACTGGTTTAGCCTAGAGCCCTTGCCTACTCTTGAGGGAGACTGGAGCAACTGAAATAAAAAAGCTCCCCACAGGGAGCCACGGAGTACATAAAGTAGAGATAGAAACTAGTCAAAGACGTTGCAGCTCTTACCAACAAAGGTAGCCATAGTAGTCACAGCTGTCTCCTGTGATCCCAGCCCAATGGTGCATTGAATTCGGCTGCCGGAAGCGGTAAGGTAGCGGCTTGCACCTGTGACAGCAGTGGTGTCCCAGCGCATCCCCTGAGGCGCAGTAGAAGAAGTAACGGTGGCCACTGGTGTTTGGTAATTGGGGGCGCTCCAGGGATCATTCATAAACTTATCGCCCCTAGCGCCGCAGGAATCAGCCCCAGTAGTGCTAGGACATCCGAACTGAATTCTGGTGTATTTTTCCGGGTACACGCCAACATCTAGGCGATAGACTTCAGAACCACGACCCACTGCCGTGAGAGCTGCTTGAGCTTCAGCAGTGCGGGAGCGGCGCACTTGGTTCAAGAATTGAGGGATCGCCACCGCCGACAGCACGCCGACAATCACGATCACCACCAGCAGTTCGATCAGGGTGAAGCCTTTGGCTTGGGAGAGAAGTTGCTGAGCCAGCTTGGCCCGCAACAGAGACTGACGAGACTTTGCGCTCATGAGTACCAGATCCTTTAGCAAACTAGAGAGTTAACTGTGCAGCTCACCTGCTAGTGCTAACTTACCCCGCTCAAGGGCGATTCATAACAGCCTGCTCCCTGGCGCAATTGCGGATTTTTGCCAGATGAGCCTGACACAGGTCAGTGGTTTAGCTGAGCCGGCCTCAGCATGGCAGACTAAGACTAGCACTCTTCCTTCAACCTATGAACCCTACGCTGCAAGCCCGGATCCTGGAAGCCAAGCAACTGTTTCAGCAGTCTCCCGATACCTTTGCGGAGTGGTTGGTGGCTTTTTACCGAGAGCAAGGCGCAAAGGATTGGCAGGAGTTCCTGTGGGGTTTCTTTGATCTCTCCCCATCTTCATTGGCCAATGAGCCAGCCTTCCCCTCTGAGCCAGAGGCAATTACCCTATCGGCGCTGGAGCAGGCCTTGGCTGCTGGCCAGCTGAGCCTTGCTTACCAGCTCTACACGCCTCTGGTGAGGGCAGGGATCCTGTCCCAGGAGAAAGTCTTGGATTTGTTGCTATCCCTCGCAGGCCGTCTAGAAAATAGCCCCACGCAGGATCCACAGCAGCGTCTCCAGGTTTGTCTGAAGCTGCGGGAGATGGCCTTTGAGCTGGATCCAAGCCGGCGGGACAACACCCAAGTTTTGCTGATGCGGGCCCTGCAAGCTCAGGATGAGCTGGCAGTTGGCTTTTATGGGCAAGCCCTACTGGAGAGCCTAGGCGGCGAGAAGAGCCTCGATATTACTCAGGAGCCACTCCTTACTGAATTGCTCGCGCGGCTATGGGACGATGGCTACCTGAGCTTGTTTTTTGAGGTGGCCACAACTTTACAAGTCTTTCTTCCGGAGGAACAAAGATCTGGATTTGCTGCTTTGCTGGCCCAGCTAGCCAATGCGGTGGATCCCGAGCAGGCGAAGCGCTATGAAGGTTTGTGGACGATAGAGGACTTAATCGGTGACTTTTTTCAGAGGGCAGCCCGCGCCTTCTTCCAGAACTCTACCAGTGATGGCTATTCCATTTTAGGAGAAGCTCTCATCACGGCGGCCGAGAGCTCACAGGTGCAAGAGAACTTTACTCTTCGTCTATCCCTTCTATCAGAATCGCTGGAAAAGTTGATCCATGCTGCCCAGCCAGAACGGATAAACCTTGTTATCCAGAAAATTATAGACTTAATTTTATCGAGGGAAGCCGACTTAGGATCACTAAGAATTAACGATGAAAATCTACTCGAGAGTCTAACGATTGCTAAAGCCATTCTGTTTCGAGTTTGCTTTTGTTGGAGTTATCTAACTGACGATCGCTCTCTGATTCGTCATTACCAACAAATTGGTGGTAGAATCTTTAACGACTGCCTAAGCTTAATGGCTTCTCAGCGAGACTTTCTTTGGTCGGAATATTGGCAGAAGAATCAGCAAGACTACTGCGGATCTGGCAGAACTAAGCGAAAGCTGAGGGTAGGCTTTCTGGGTAACTGCTTTCAGCGACATTCGGTTGGCTTTCTCAGTGAGGCTACTCTCAGGAACCTATCTCGCGATCTTCTGGACGTTGTCTACTACTACTACCAGGGGTGGAAAAATGAAGATATGGCCAGTCATGACAATATGTATCAAAAGTTTCGCTCTCACGAAAATCTCCATTTTCGCTTTTTTCCAGGAGAAACCAAGCCGCCTCAAGTAGCTGCTCAAGCGCGTGAGGATCGCATCGATATCATGGTTTTTATGGACTCCCTTACCAGTCACGATGCCAGCATCGTAGCAGCTTTGCGGGCCGCTCCTATCCAAATTGGTTGGCTTGGCGGAGATGCTGTCGGTTTGCCAGAATTTGATTACTTTTTCGCCGATCCCTATATCCTTCCTGAAGACGCCCAAGCCGATTACCATGAAAAAATTATCCGCCTGCCTAGCTACTGTGCTGTTGAGTATCTGGACATTACTCCTGCAGATGAGGTGAATTTCAAAAACAAGCTGAGAATAGGCCCGCAAGATATTGTTTTCCTAACTGCGGCCAGTGCTTACAAGCGTACCCCCGAATGTATTGATGCCCATCTGCAAATCCTGAAAGCTGTTCCCAAGGGGATCTTGATCGTCAAAGGCTCGGGGGAAATTGCCACGGTTATCAGGCGTTACCAGGAAAGAGCTAAGGAATTGGATGTTTTGGATCGCGTCCGTTTTCTATCTCAAGCAAGCAGCGTGGAAGAGCACCGGGGCCAACTAGCTTTGGTGGATCTTGTTCTCGATACCTTTCCCTACACAGGCGCAACCCACACTATGGAAGCCCTCTACATGGGCGTGCCAGTTCTCACCTTGGTAGGTCGCCATTACTATGGTCGAATGAGCTATAGCTTACTTAGGAATATAGGTCTTGATGACTGTATTACCTGGTCAGTTGAAGAATTTATTGAGCGAGGAATCCAGCTGGCTAACAATCCAGAGCGACTGGCCAAGGCCAAACAGACTATTCGAGAGTCCTACAGTAAGTCGATCATCTGGGATCCAAAACGTTTGGCTATGGCTATTGAAAAAACCTATTTTGATCTGGCTCATAAACATCAGATTATCGACCAGGTTCCTCCTCTAGACGGGGGTGAACCTAGACTCCAGGTCAGTCAGCGTATCCGCCTTCATATAGGGGGAAAAGATCCCCATCCAGACTGGAAGATCCTAGACATCCAACCAAGAGAGTACGTGGATTACGTTGGCAACGCTATGGATCTCAGTCAATTTGAAGACAACTCCGTAGAAGCCATCTACGCCTCCCACGTTCTGGAGCACTTCGACTATGTGCGAGAATTGCCTGTTGTTCTCAAAGAGTGGCATCGAGTTTTACATTTCGGTGGCCAGTTAATGATTAGTGTTCCTGACTTACCTACTCTTTGTCACCTTTATATAGAGGAAGGAGCTTCCGCCGAGCAGCGATTTAGTATTATGCGCATGATGTTTGGTGGACAGACAGATGAGTATGACTATCACAAAGTTGGTCTCTCGTGGGAATATCTGTTCATGTTGCTGACTCAGGCAGGCTTTCGGATTATCCGCAAGGTAGATCGGTTCGGCTTATTTAATGACTGTAGTGAAATGGTTGTTTTCGGTAAACCTGTTAGTCTAAACATAATTGCGACCAAGTAAATTAAATTAAAATAAAAAAAGTTGTCTGGTTCTAGGCAATTCCTATCTCCCTAACTATCTTTTGGTATGAAATCAGTAGTTATTATCACCGCAGCCGACTCCAAGTTCTTCGATCTAGTGCAGGGAACTGTTCTTTCCATCCGAGGTAAGGAGCAGGGTAAATCTGTTGAGATAGGCTTCTTCGATTTGGGCTGTACCCCTGAGCAAGTAGACTGGCTTTCAAAACACGTCAATTACATTGTTGAGCCGGATTGGAACTATAACTTTGCTGGAGTTGAGAGTGTGCCTTCTTATCTGCGGGGATTACTAGCTCGGCCCCGGCTACGTAGGTACTTTCCAGACTATGAAGTTTATATTTGGATTGACGCAGATGCTTGGGTTCAGGATTGGTTCGGGATTGACTTGCTCATCCAGCGAAGCAAAAAGCGAGGGCTAGCTATTGTTCCGGAGATTGACCGAGGGAATAGATTACTCTATGGCCCAAAAGATTACCTAATTGATCTTAGTGAAGCTTACAGATACCACTTTCCCAGTCTGAGTGTCGAGGACTTACATACGTACCCCCTCCTTAATGCTGGTGTTTTTGCAATGTCCTATACTGCCAAGCACTGGGATCTTTGGGACTTTCGGCTTTCTCAAGCTTTAGCTAGAAGACCTTCTATCATAACCGATCAACTCGCTCTAAATGTAGCGGTCTATCTAGATGGGCTACTTAAGGAAACAGAACTTCTACCTGCCTATTGCAATTGGACTTGTCACTACGGACTGCCAAAATGGGATCCAAGGCAAAACCTACTTGTTGAGCCTTACCTACCTCACACTCCTATTTCTATCATACACCTAACCAGCCATAGTAAAAGAGAGGGAAGGCATGTACTATTGACCACTGAAGATGAGAAAATTGAAATGAGCTTAAAGTTTAGCGATGCCTCGCTGGAACACCAGAAGCAAAGCTTGACGCCTGCTTCCGCAGAGCAACTGAGTTTTACTACTTTAGGGATTTATCTAAGCCAGATTAATCTAGCTCTTTTTCCCGATTGGGATCCAAATCTTCGGGAATCAGTTACTGCAAGCTTGGAGCCTTTACTAAAGTCTATTCTGCTTAGTTCCAATCCTCAGCATTACGCTTTGATCGTGTCTGCAGAGCCAGACTACGGGATGGCGGAGTCAGTTCTGGAAGCCGCAGCAGCTAACGTTACTATCGAGCTTATGGATTTGGGACACGAGTTAAGTGTTGAGCCGTCTATTTCTTTGGTTAAAACTCTTAACTCTGAGCAGTGGAAGCGACTACTGGCTCGGGTTGATTACTACTACCCCCTTACTCACGAGCGAATCCCCGCAGGGATCCAGCCTGCCCTGGATAAGCTGCCCCGCTTCGAGTTTCCTACTGGTTAGAGCCCTGAGGTGATAAAGAAAAGTTAACCGGAAGAGCGTAGCAACTGCATCAGCTGCTGAGGCGTCATCTGCTCGTAGGGCTCAAAGGGCTGGTGGATCCAAGGGTTATCCGGCAAATAGTCCACATAGTAGTCGGGTTGATAGACGGAGGCGGCCTTGTACCACAGTACGCCGGTGCGGATCTCCTCGATGTAGAAGCCGTAGTGGTGCTTGAGCCAGTGGACAGAGCGCTTTAGGGTCATGCCGGAGTCTGCCAGATCGTCCACCAACAGCACGTGGCTGCCCAGGTTGGCGGTGGTCATGGCTAGATCCCGCGAGAAGGTCAGTTGCCCCCGCTGGCGGTTACCGGGCCCAGAGTAGGAAGAGGCTGAGAGAATAGCCAGGGGCAGGTCGAAAAGACGGGCCAAGGTATCGCCGATGCGCAGCCCCCCCTTGGCAATACAGACGATTTGGTTAAATTCCCACCCGCTTTCGTAGACTTTGACGGCCAACTCCTCGATTTTGCGGTGGTAGTCGGCCCAGGTGATGGAAATTTCGTGCAAGGGATCCCCCTCTACCCATCTAGAGTGCTCAGTTTAATAATGACGCTTCTCCCCTCGACTAGGGACTAGCTTTCTTTCAGAGGGATCACCTTCACCCAATGGGCATAGACGGGATCCCGATTTTCGGTAATTGCCGTCAGCTTCTGCCGCAACTGCTCGGTGATGGGGCGGGAGGGGGGCAGGACGTACTGCTCGATCTGGCGAATGGGGGTGATCTTGGCAGCAGTGCCGGTTAAAAAGGCCTCGTCAGCAATCAATAGCTCCGATTTGTCAACGGGCCGTTCTTGGGTAGGGATCCCCAGGTCGCGGGCCAGAGTGAGGACACTGTCGCGGGTGATCCCTTCCAAGATGTCTTGGTCGAAGCTGGGGGTAATCAGCACGCCATTGCGCACGATGAAGATGTTCATGCCCGAGGCTTCGCTCACTTTGCCCTGGGAGTTCATCAAAATGGCCTCGTCATAGCCAGCCTGCGCCGCCTCGGTTTTGGCCAAAGAGGAAGTGATGTAGGCGCCGGTGATCTTGCCCCGCAATGGTAGGCTGCGATCCTCTTGCCGGGCCCAAGAGCTGATGCGGCAACTGACCCCCTCCGGCGAGAGATAATCCCCCAATTCTAACCCGTACACGAAAAAGTCTTTCTCGATGTTGTGCAGCCGCGGTGAAATGCCCAAATCGGAGGTGTACACCAAGGGGCGGATGTAGAAAGACGTGGAGGGACGGTTTTTTCGGATCAGCTCGACGATCACCTGCTCAATCCGTTCAGCAGGGAGATCAAAACAGAGCAGGCGGGCGCTTTGACTCAGTCGTCGGCAATGGCGATCCAGACGGAACACCAGAACTTGATCCGGGTTTTGCGGATCAGGGATCCCGCGTAGGCCGCCGAACGCCGCTGTCCCGTAGTGCAGAGCATGGGTGGCAATGGAGATCTTCGCCTCAGCAAAGGGGACAATCTGGCCCTGAAAGTAGGCGTAGGGCAGAAAATCTGGCATGGTCGGCACCCACCGGGGTAGGAATGAGAGGTAGGAATATTATCACCGATTCGTGCAGTGCCGGGAGCTCCAACGTCAGCATGACTTCCCTGCCTGTAGTAGCAGCACGCGGGATAGGCGTAGAGGTATTCCTCCCCCGCAGCAGCGTTGTTTAGCCAGTCAGTTTCCGAGAGGGTTGGATTGGAGAAGCAAACAGTTCGTAGCTGAAGAGGGGCCGAGCAGCTACACCCTATGACGCAAAGGGGATGAACTCCTTGCGAAGGCAGCAATGCTCCTTGTGGCAAGGCTTCTTGAGTCTCAGGGTGGTAGGGTAAGGAGGTGGTTGCTCAAGCAGCTGTAAATAAAGCCTGCAAAACTTTCGATTACTGCCTTACTTTTGCTTGGCATTTTGCCCCCCGCTAGCCCGATGCTGTCGACGGGTGGGAGCCGGAGGGCTGCTTTTGCCCAATCTTTTGCTCTGGGTATCCCCATTGAGGAAGCTATTCGGATCGCTCGATCTGCTGTTCCCAATGCTGTGATCAAAGAAGTTGAGTTGGAGCGCGAAGATAGACGCCTAGTTTGGGAAGTGAAATTTACCAACGATATTGAAGTCAAGATCGACGCCACTACCGGCAATATTGTCGATATCGACAACCAGCACTCAGGAGGTGCCCTTGCCTAGGCGGGGGTGAGCGTTGCCGGAAAAGGCTGTAGCTGCTACTGCTTGATGAAAAAGTAGCGACCTTGAGAACTGCGAAAGCTGGGTTGTGCAAAGGTCAGGGATCCCTTTCCTTTTGGGCATGGGGAAAGCGTCTACACGGTAGCTGCCTGATGGCTGAAACCAGTTCGACTGCCGGCCGAGGACAGGTGGCCGAGTCAGGCTGAGCTAGAATGCTGTCTATCCGTCTTGCTGCTCCCCCTGATGGACGACCCCCCTTTAGCCTCGGCGGCTACTTTCCCCAACACTGAGCTTTCGTGGGGAGACGCGTCGCTTAGTCTCCTTTGGGTCATCGGTCTTCTGGTCATCAACGCTTTCTTTGTCGCAGTCGAGTTTTCCTTGGTATCGGCGCGGCGCTCCCGCATGGTGCAGTTGGCGAGCGAGGGAAACCGCCAGGCGGCAATTGTGCAAAAAGCCCAGGAACAACTGGAATATGCCCTCTCCACCACACAGTTGGGCATTACTCTGGCCAGTGTATTGCTGGGCTGGATTGGAGCCACCCAAGTTTCGCCCACGCTGTTTTTGGCCTTGAGCCGCTTGGACTGGTTTCAGGGTGTGGATCCGGCCCTTATGCAGGGGGTGGCGGTGGTAGTGGTGTTTTCGCTGCTCACCTATTTTCAGATCGTGGTAGGGGAGCTGATCCCCAAGACTCTGGCCATCCTCTATTCCGAGCCGATTGCGCTGCAACTGGCCTGGCTCAATCGTTTGGTCAGCCGTATCCTAAGACCTTTTGTAGAGCTGCCCCGCTTTTCCTCTCGGTGTGTGCTGCGGCTTTTGGGAGTCCAGATTCCGGAGGCCAGCTCCTTTTACAGCACCATGACGGTGGAGGAGCTGCAACTGCTGATCGCCTCGTCGGTGGAGTCGGGCAACATCGAGGCGGAAGAGCGAGAGCTGTTGAGCAACATCTTCGAGTTTGGCGAGACGGTGGCCAGCGAGGTGATGATCCCGCGTACCAGCATCGACGCGGTGCCGGAAACTGCAACGGTGCAAGAGGTGCTGGCGGAGGTGGCGGAATCGAGGCACTCCCGCTATCCGGTCTTTGGCGAGTCTTTGGATGACATCCGCGGGCTGATCCACGTTAAGGAGTTGATCGGCCAGTTGGCCAAGGGATCCATAGATTTGCACAGCCCCATCACCAACTTCATCCGCGAGGCCCACTTTGAGCCGGAGAACAAGCCGATTGCCGAACTGTTGCCCGAAATGAGGCAGCACCACTGGCCGATGGTGGTGGTGGTGGATGAGTTTGGCGGCACGGCGGGCCTGATCACCATTCAAGACTTGGTGGAGGAGATTGTCGGCAAGCTCTCCGATGGCCCGGATCCCAACACCAAGGAGCCGGACATTCAAGAACTCGACGAAAATACCCTGCTCATTCAGGCTCAGCTAGATATTGAAGAGATCAACGAGCGCTGTGGCCTCAACCTGCCCCTGCACGAGGATTACCAGACGCTGGGGGGCTTTCTGATTTACCACATGCAGAAGATCCCGCGTGCTGGGGAAAAGTTCACCTACCAAGACATGGAGTTTCAGGTGGTGCGCATGGAGGGGCCACGGGTGGATCGGGTGAAGGTAGCCCGTCGTTCTGGCACTCCGGCAAACTCCCTGCCGCTGCTCCCCCCAGCGCAAACGGCAAAAGCCCGTCCATAAACCTGCTGGAGAGGACTAGGCCGTTGCTTTGACCACCTTCAGGGTTTGTAGGCGCACATCCTCTGGGCCGTTGATAAAGCCTCCTGCCTCATGCACCAACAGCAGATAGTCCACCGCCTCTTGGGTCACCTCTTCTCCCGGCACCAAAATCGGGATCCCAGGTGGATAGGGGGAGATGATCTCGGCGCAGATATGGCCCACTGCTTCTTGGAAAGGCACCCGCTGAATGGGAGCAAAAAAAGCCTCCCGGGGTGATAGCCGTTGTGGTGGCAAGCAAGGACGGGGCAGTTGTGCCAGCCGCTGCATTTTTTCCATTGCCGCTTTGGATGGGCGGGATCCCTGAAAATGTTGCGACAGGGCGGCGAAACTTTCCACCAGGCGGTCAATGTCTCGCTGGGTATTGCCGATGCTGACAATGAAGACCACATTGTGCAGGGTGGACATCTCCGGCTGCACGTGGAAGTGATCGTTAACCCAGTCGTGAGCGTCGAAGCCGAACAACCCCAGCTCTGTCACCGTTACCGTGAGACGGGTGCGGTCGAAATCGAAAAAACCAGGGGTGGAGCCGATACGCTCTGGGCCAAAACAGCGCAAGCCGGGGATGCGGTTGAGACGGGCGCGGGCTTGATCTGCCAAAGCCAAGGCTTGGCCCAGCAGGGCTTCCCCTTCTAAGGCCATCTGCCGCCGTGCCACATCCAGCGACATCATCAGCACATAGCTGGGACTGGTCGATTGCAGCAGTTGCAGAATGTTGCGCACCCGGTTGGGGTCGATACGGGATCCCTGCAGGTGGAGCAGCGAGGCCTGGGTCATGCCGGAGATCACCTTGTGGGTGGACTGCACCACCAGATCCGCACCGGCTTCCAAGGCCGAAATGGGCAATTGCGGATGAAACCCAAAGTGGGGCCCGTGGGCCTCATCCACCAGCAGCGGCAGGCCGTGGGCATGGGCGATGGCTGCCAGAGATTCCAGGTCGCAGCAAACCCCGTAGTAGGTGGGGCTGACTACCAAAACGCCTTTGGCATCGGGATGCTCCGCCAAGGCCCCCTCCAAACCGGCTGGGGTAATCCCGTGGGCAATGCCCAGCTCCGGGTCAAAATCCGGCTCGATATAGGCCGGCACCGCCCCAGAGAGGATCACCCCGGCAATGGCGGATTTGTGGCAGTTGCGCGGCAAGAGGATCTTGTCTCCCGGATCGCACACCGCCATCACCAGCGTTTCCACGCCGCAGGTGGAACCGTTGACCAAAAACCAACTGCGATCGGCGCCGTAGGCCGCTGCAGCCAGCTCCTGGGCCTCTCGGATCACGCCATCGGGGTCGTGGAGGTTGTCCACCTCTGGCAGCTCGGTCAGATCTGCCCGGAAGACGTTCTCTCCCAAAAAGGTCCGCAAGTCGGCAGGGATCCCACGTCCCTGTTTGTGGCCTGGCGTGTGAAAAGGAGCCTTATCCAAGCTGCAATAGTGGCGGATGGCCTCAAATAGAGGTGCTCGCTCCTGGGCTTTGCGATCCAGCGGGCGCAAGCAACGAGAGGTTTTGGACAGATTGGACAGAACCACAGACCACTCCTCAACACACCAGGTGGGCATTTTGTGATTATCCATCCCAATGGAGGCTAAGTCCACCGCTGGCGCTTTTCCTGCTAGCCTGGGTTTTCAGGTGGCCTTTCTTCCTCTCCTGTATGTTTGAAAAACTGCCCTTCCCCCTGAGCACTCTCGTGTTGCTGGCCGGGGCTGCCGCCACGGCTTGGGGCTTTGCCCACTACAACGATCCCACCCTCAATCTCATCGGCCTGTTTGCCGGGATCCCCTTGCTGTTGGGAGGGGTGACCATGAAGGTAGTGGAACTCAAGCCGGTACCTGCCCTGGCCGCCCCTTCTCTCGAGGTGATCCAAGCCCGCGCCCAGCAGGCCACGGAAATTCAAAAGCAAGTCCGCGCCGATATCACCAAATATAGCTACGGGGCTAATGCCCACCTGGAAGATGCCCTGGAGTTTCTGGGTCTGCGCGGCCCTCTGGAAGCAGATCTGCCCAAGGTGAGAGGGTACAGAGAAGAGCTGCGAGATGGCCGGTATACCTTGGTGCTTCTGTTCGATTCCCCCAAGGTTCCCTTCCAACAATGGCAGGAAAGCTACCAGAAAAAAATGCAAGGCTTCTTTGGCCGAGATGTGGAGGTGCAACTGGGGCAGCCCCAAGAAAATCAGGTGGAATTGGCGCTTGTTGCCCGAGGTGGATCCCAGGCCACTTGAAGAAGCCATTAGCTGCTGAATGCAACTCAACGGATCCCGAAGCTAATGCAGCCAGTAACTCAGGACTGTCGAGAGTTAACTCATGAGGGGTGTGGGGAGCTATAGGTCCTGCGCTGTGCCTGTAGTATCAGTGTTGGGAGAATGTCGCGAAACTTGGCAGTTCGGCATAACCCTATTTTACGGATTGGGAATTTTACGGATTGGGAGGAAGACCAAAAGCAACATTATCATCCATAATGTAGGGCGTTAGCATGAAGACCACCTCATTGCGCTCGTTATTCACACTCTGAGAGCGGAACAAAGCACCCAAAAGAGGCAAGTCGCCCAGTAAAGGCACTTTTTGAACTTCAACGATGTCCCTGTCTTGAATGAGGCCAGCAATAATAAAGGTTTGCCCATCTCTTAACCTGAGCTGAGATGCTTCCAGCCGCCTTCTGTCGATGTTAAAAAGTTGAATGCCTGCAAAGTCTCCGCCTTCCAATACTTGAATGGGTACAGGAATAGAAATTTCCGGCTGAATGGTCAGGGTGACAAACCCATTGTCATCTATCCTAACTTCTGAGACGTTAAGGATAACCCCGGCATCCTCCCGCTGTAAACGCTGAGTAACGACTGGGGGCTGGTTTTCTCCCTGGGGTATGGTGATGGTTTCAACGTTAACGGGCACACTGGTTGCAATGCTAATTCGACTGGATCCGCCATCTGCCACCACAACTTTGGGGTCAGTTAGAATTTTTCCAGTTCCATTTTGTATTGCAGACTGCACTCTTAGAGCCAAAGACTGCTGCAGCCGGTTGAGAGTGTTAAATATTCCCGTGATGGATCCTGATGGGCCTGCAGGGCCGATAGAGCTTACCGAGGATCCCGCAGGTTGATTGAGCGGTTGACCACCAAAATTGGCGTTTCCCAAGGTTCCAAGGGCAAAGTTGCCAGATGCCCCTCCCAAGTTAACTGATAAGCTTTCGTTTTTGTCCAAGCGAATATCAACTGCTCTCAGGGAAATCAGAACCTGTCGCCGACGCACATCCAATTGGGCAATCTGAGCAGCCGCGATGTCCTGCTGCCGCGAGTTGCCGATCACCGTAATGGAGTTGGTGCGCTCGTCCACAACGAATTGGGCACCGGGAGCAACGGCGTTCAAAACTCCTTCCAGCCGACTGGCCAAATCGGTGGCGACTGCCTGATTCACGCGGTAATTGCGCACCAGGATCCCAGTCACCCCTGGCAGGTTTTGTCCAACAAATACGGTTTGGCCTCTTCGCTGGGCCTGCAACTGTTTTAGCCGCAAGATAAAGTTGAATGTCTCCTGTAAGGGCGAGTCTTGCACATCCAGAGAGATGGTTAAATCGGGTGGGACGTCGTTGAGCACCACATTCAACCCTGCTCGCCGCACCAACAAGCTCAGCACATCGCCCACAGGAGCATCTTTCAAGGTCAAGCTAATCCTGGCATTGGATCCGAGATCCACTGTAGGTGGATCAGGCAGGATTGTGCCAACGGCAATATCGCCAGCAGGAGGAGCCACAGCTCTCCCCTGAAAAGGAGATTCGGTGGGCAAACTTCCCGGCGGCAATTGAGGTTGGTTGAGCTGGCCCACAGGGGGGACCTGAGAAATCACGGGTGCAGCAGGAACAGCAGGTGCAGGAGGAGCCGCTTGAGTTGTCTGCAGAGGGGCAGGGTTTTGAGCGACCGGTTGGGAGGCAGGGGCAGGAGCTGCGGGCTGAGGAACAGGAGCCACGGGCTGAGGTCGGTTTAGTGACGCCGGTTGGCCGGGCGCTACTGGGTTGGACGAGGGTTGAGGGGGAACCGCCGCTAGGGGAGCCGGTGGAGCAGAGGGTAGGCCCTCAAAGTCGAAGACCAACTGCGTCGGGCTGCGCCGAGCCAGCAAGCCTTGGGGAGCTGCGGCCACACCGGCTATTTCTATCCGCACGCTGTCGTTGCTCAACTGCCGGGCCTCAATGAAGCGCACCCCCGGCAGGGGAGACTCTTGGCGATAGCGGCCCTGGCTTCCGCTCAATTGAGCATTGGTGATGTCCCCGATCCAAGATTGTCCCTGCTGGGTAAAGAACACCTGTGGGCGAGCGCCCCCTTCGGTGTTGATCTCCAACTGCATGCGGTTGCCGTTGGGCACCAGGCGGATATCTGTGATGCGGCTGAGGCGTTGTGGGTTTGCGGAGGTCAACTGTTGAGCGGCTGCCTCATTGACCCGGCTTTCTAAGGCCAATGGGGGCAGGGACAGGATCAAGCCCAATGCACACCCATAAGCAACTCGACGGTTCATCATCCTCACACCTCACTCCTTCACCCAGTCGTATTCTTGCTTCACCTCGCCACGGGTGCCTTTGGCCTCGTTCACCCCGTGCTTCCCTAATCAAAGCCGAAATCTCGGACTTTGCCACTACCTGTAGCCGTTTCGGAAGAAATTTTTCCCAGATCTTCGATTCGGCAACACTATCCGTGCTGAACCGGCGGTTGTTCCCGTCTTCTGAAAACCAGAGGGGATCCCGCACTGGCAGGATCCCCCCCTGAGTCAAGGCATGGCTGGGCTACTGACCAGGTGCCGTTTGCCCTTCAGGTGGAGGAGCAGTGCCCAACGGAACGTCTTTGTTGTAGATGTAGGCAATCAAATCAAAAGCAGCGTCCAGTTCCCCTGTGTCTTGAACAGGATTTAAGCTGATGTTGCTCACCCGGAACAGCGTGCGCAGACGTTCTATATCTCCCATCAGATTGATCAGCTCCGTATAGGGGCCACGCAGAGCGACACGGGTGGTCTGCACTTGGATGGCGGGAGCGATGATCCCAGGCACTTCCGGATTGGCCGAAGACGCTGGAGTCAGTGGAGAAGGGCTAAAGCTGCGCAGCTCGCTGTTGGGCTGCCCCTGCACCAGCCGGTTGAGATCCAGCAGTTGCGTGTCGGCATTCTCGGGGGTGGAGAGCAGGGCACTGATCTGTTCCCGCTCCACGCGGGCTCTCTCGATCTGGTTGGGCACATCCTGCAAACTGGCAATCTGGCTCTTTATGTCCTGCAACTGGGTGGTTTTGTTGGCTACCTCCCTTTCCAAAGCCTGTACCTCCTCGATCAAGGGGCGAAGTTGGGTGAAGGCCAGAAACCCCGCCGCGCCTAGCCCTGTGATCCCGATTAAAAGACCAATTCGAATGGGGGTCAGCTCCACGCCCAGGAATACCGGCGGCCCTGCCGGGGGAACCACCAGTTGTTCGTCGGGAAAACCTTCAATCGATCCAGTCATCAGTTCGCCTCCACTCGACGCAAAATGCGGATCTTTTCAACCAAGCCTATCGCTCCCCGCTGCTCCAGCTCGCGGGTAAATTCTGGGTCAGGATCCCCCAGGGTACGAATGGTTACGGTTATGCCGTAGGTGACGCTGGGCTCGGTTAGGTCTGTGCCGTCCACCCGGGAGCTGCTGTTCAGGACGGCGCTGGTAACAAAGTTGGAATCCAGCAGGGTGAGCAAAAAGTCGTTCACCAGGGGAAAGTCCAGCGCCCCTCCTTGGATATTGACAGTATCCCCGGAAGCGCTGATGTTGGTTATCCATACCCCCTGGCCGGGGATCTTGCGCCGCAGCTCTTCCAAGATGGCCGACCAAGGCTGGACGGATCTCAGAAAGGAGCGGAACCCTTCCGTTTGGGCGCGAATGGTTTGCAGCTCTTGATTGGCATTCTGCAGCTGGGACAACTCAGCATTGGCTGTGCTGAGCTCACTGTCAAGGCGAGCCCGCTCCGCCCTCAAGGTTTCTCTCTGGCGGGAAAAGCTGTCTTGGAAATACCAAAAAGCTCCCATCGCTACAGCAGCAACAGCAACCCCCAGGCCAATGGCCGGGATCCAATTCTGGGATCCCTCTGCAGCCTCAGCTGCGACTACTGCTTCCCCACCTGTTCGAGCTGTGGTGAGGACATCCGGCCTTTCTTTGAGGAAATTGATCTCCGGTGTGTACATCTCTTTAACCGCCTTGTGCGCTATTCCATCGGTTGGGCGAGCTTGCGCTGCCTGCTGCCGCTACTTGGTGTCTTCCCGTAACGCCAACCCCAGGGCCACTCCCATTGCTGGGCGTTCCTCCAGGGGCAGTTCCACTGAATCCGGCACGACAATGTTGCCAAAGGGATCCGCCAACTCCACCGCCACGCTCAACGACTGAGATAAGAAGCCGTCGATTTGGCCGATGCTTGCCCCAGTTCCGGCCAGCAGTACTTTCACCACAGGCGAGCTGCTTTCTGTGCTCGTAAAGAAGTCGATGGAGCGCTTCAGTTCATCCGCCAAATCGGAGACAACGCGCGTTACTGCTGCTACACCGGGATTGCTGGGCGCTGGCTGTTCTCCCGTGGCCAAAATATCGGTGGGGTTGATCAAGGGTAACCTCAGAGTTCGCAACAGGTCGCCGGTGCGGCTAACCGGCAGATTCAGGGATTGGGCCAGCACCTGCCGCATGTGGATGGTGCCGATGTTGACGGTGCGGGTAAATTGCGGGATCCCGTTCACCAAAATGCTGATCTCGCTGCTGTCGTAGCCGATGGAGCTGAGCAACACGGCCTCCCGGGGGCCGTACTGGGTTAGCTGATCGCGGATGGTGCGAATGAGGGAGAAGCTGGCCAGCTCCACACAGCGCACCTGCAAGTTAGCCGCCTGCAGCACCTCTAGATAGTTGTCCACCACCTCTTTGGGGATGGCCACCAGCAAGACTTCGATGCGCTCAATGCCATCCTGGGAAAGATCGAGACCCAAGGGCTGGTAGTCGACATCCGCCTGATCCCGCGGATAGGGAATGTAAAGTTCGGCCTCCTGCTCCAAAACCACCCGGCGCAGCTCATCGGCAGGTAGGTCGGCAGGCAGGCGAATGAGACGAACGATGGCCTCCCTTACGGGCACTGCTGTGGCTGCCGGCAGGTTGGTGGGCACTTTGTTTTCATTGAGCAAATTCATCAGGATCAAGCCAACTGTGCTCGGATCGAGGATGCGCCCTTCGACCATCGCCCCTTCCGGCATGTCCACGCTGTGGTAGTGGGCCAGACGATAGCGACCATTGCCCTGCTTTTTCAGTTGGGCAACGGCGATGCGCTCGGGGTTGATGTCCACCCCAAGCATGGTTCGTGTTTTGGAACCACCAAGAAAACTAAGCACGCCGGGAAACCCCGCCCTTTGCGCTACTGCTAGAGGCATACTACCCAATTTGTAGGTGGGTTACCACTGTTCGCCATTGGCCGCGGGGAAATCCTTGTCTGGGCCGATCCCTCCTGCCAGCCGCAAGTGCAGGGCTTGCGCGGTGTTGAGCGGTGTTGGAAATTCGCTTGACTCAACGGGTCTGTTGCCGCGCCCACTCACGGAACTGTTGTAACCGCTCACAACCCTTCTTCCTCGAGGGCCTGGACGTTTTGCACAATCCGGGAGAGCTCGTTTTTCTCATCCACATTGATGCGGGTCGGGGATCCGCTGATGATGCGCTCGTAGCCCCGGAAGGAATCGCGGATTTGGATGCCCGCATTGGAGATCAGGTACTCGCGGATCCCTTTGTCGTGCCAGGATCCCCGCATTTTGAAGACGTTGAGGGCGCGGGCCATTTCTCCGCGGATCTCCACGTATTGCAGCAGGATAATCGTGTCGGTGATGGTGGAGATGTGGGATTCGGTGATGGAATGGGATCCCATGAATTGGTCGGTGGTGTTGGTGAAAAAGCCGGTGATCTCCTCCTGCTTGGCCAGGCCAGTTACCCCGATTACAAACTGGCGGAAGGCATTTTGGCTCACTCCCCGCGCCAGCGCCGACAGGGAGTCGATGGCCATGCGGGAGGGCTTGAAGGCCATCATCTCGGTTTTGATCTTCTGCAGGTGGTCTTCCAGGCCGGCAGATTCTGGGTAGGCGCAGATGATCTTGAGGAGGCCCTGCCGCTCGAACTCTTCCAGGTCAATGCCCCAGGAGGAGGCGTTGCGGGACAGCTGAGCCCGCGACTCTTCGTAGGCAAAGAGAATGCAGCGTTCCCCATCCAGGCAGCCCCGCTCCAGGAATTTGCTCACCAGCGAGGTTTTGCCCGTGCCGGTGGCGCCGGTGGCCAAAATAATCGAGTCTTTAAAGAAGCCGCCGCCGCACATTTCGTCCAGCTTCTCGATGCCGGAGGAGACCCGCACGTTGGAGGAGCGCTGGGTCAGTTGCATGGCTCCCAGGGGGAAGATGTTGATCCCGTCATTGGTGATGGTGAAGGGATATTCCCCCTTCATGTGGGTGGTGCCCCGCAGCTTCAAGATCTCGATGGTGCGCCGCCGTTTCTCTCCTTCCAGGATGTTGCGCAGGATCACCACGTTGTCGGAGACGAATTCTTCCACACCGTAGCGGGCGATGGGACCATACTCGTCGGTGCGCTCCGTGGTCATGACGGTGGTGACGTTGGCCTGCTTGAGGCGGGCCGTCAGGCGGAACAGCTCCCGCCGCACCACACCGGCAGGGTCGTACTGCTGAAAGATGGCCGTCACCGAGTCGATGGAGACCCGCTTGGCTTTGTATTTGCGAATGGCGTACTGAATGCGCTCGATGAGGGCCGACAAATCGAAATTGCCGCTCACCTCATAGCCTTCGGGATCGGGGGAGGCATCCAGGATAAACAGTTGGCCCCTGTCGATGAGGGCCTGCAGATCCCAGCCAAAGCTGGAGGCATTGCGAATGATATCGGCGGGGGTTTCCTCGAAGGTGACGAAGATCCCCGGCTCTTGATACTTCACAATGCCGTTGTAAAGGAACTGCATGGCAAACAGGGTTTTGCCGGTGCCGGAGGTGCCGCTGACCAAGGTGGTGCGTCCCAGGGGTAGCCCACCGTGACTGATGTCTTCAAAGCCCTCGATGCCCGTCTGTTTTTTGGGGATCCCTCGCAGCTCTGAGAGATCCGCTCGGTGGTTGTCTGGGGTTGGTTCGGTGGAGTCCTCTGCGGTGTTATCTTGTGGCTTTTCTGGCTCAGAAGGCCCCAATGACTGGTTCATCCCACTCTCCTTGCTCCTGCAGCCTGTCTCAAGCCTCTTCGTCCAATTCTTCGTAGAGCAGATCCAGGCCGATGAGCACTTTCTCGCGGTTGGACAGATCGCCAATAATCTTCCGCACCGGTGGCGGCAGGATTTTGGCCAAGGTCGGCGTTGCCAAGATCTTATCTTCCTCTGCCAGTTGCGGATTTTTCAAGACATCGATCACCTTCAGGCTGTACACGCCGCGGAACTCCTTTTCCAAGATGTCTTGCAAGGTGCTGAGGGCACGCAGAGAATTGGGGGTGTTGCCCGCCACGTAGAGCTTGAGAACATAGGCTTTGCGAGTGGACATATCTAAGGATCCCTTGGAGCGGTTTTGGGAATGGAGCGGCGGTACATTTCGCTCAGGTGGGCCATCACATCGATCAGGGTAAGGCGGTAATCCAGCAGGATCTCTTCGCTGCGGCCTTCCAGCTTCAATTGTTTGGCAAAGTCTTCCATCAAGTTCATGTGCAGCTCCAGCAGTTGAGCAGCGCCGATATCGGCAAAAAAGGCCAAGGCCACCAGTTCATCGATGCGGGCATTGGCGGTTTCGGGAGACTGAAAGTATTCCAGGACAATCGCCTGGTAAAGGCCGCGCAGCCGTTGCATCAAAGCTCGCTGCTCGTGGGGCGGAAGGCGGCGATAAAACAGCTCCGGGTCACGATGATAGTACACTCCGGCATAGCTCAGCCGTTCTCGCAATTTCTCCGCCAGCCGTCGCTGTTGTTGGTTGCTGTAGGCCAGGTAGGGCTGATCGCTGGGATGCGCTGGGCCCTGCGGGAGGCCGCAAGTGGGAGACATCTGCAGAAACAAGGCGATGGCCCGATCCACCAGCAGCTCCAAGACGGAAGGGGATCCCGAAGCGGTACAGTCGGCCCGCACCTGCCCCTTCAGCTCCTGTGGCGAAATGGGACGGACGAGGGTGGCGTTGTGGTAGAAAAACTGCTCTCGCTTGAGCAATGCTTTCACCAAAGATGAGGTGGCAGGGATCTCTCCTTCCGTCTCCGGTGTTTCCTTTTGCAGGTGGGATTCTTCCAGCACAATCGCCAGCACCGTCGGCAGCAGCAGCCCCCACGCGCAGAGCTGATTGCCCAGATCGTGCAACTCTTGCAGCCGAGTGGGATCCACCAGGAGCACCAAGCAATCGACATGGCCGTCTTGTCTCCTGAGAGCCTCTAGGAAGGTAGCTTGATCCTGAAAACACTCGACAACAAAGCGTTCAGGGGGTAGCCAGTCCTCGCAAGCTAGGGGCTCTCCTGCTGGCGGCTCCCAATCCAGCAACAGGTTGATGCGCAGTGGATGGGTGTCAGGCAACAAGACAAAGGATGAAGATATATTTCCTATCTTAAATCTGACCGGGATCCGCGCTCACCGGCCAGAGGAAAAGAGCGGGAGCATGACTCTAGTCAATGATACGCTGGACTATACTGGAAA
>NZ_JANSIM010000119.1:0-22399 GCF_047502655.1 Synechococcus sp. R5-12
TTCAGTATAGTTGAGCTTATTATTGACTAGAGTCATGCTCCATCACATCCTCCAAGATCGACCTGGAGACCCCATCCCACAGGGCCTGACGAAACAACGAAACCTTGGCTCGACCTTAGGAGCCGGTTGCCCCCTGTTCCCATTTCCTTTTTGATTCTTTAACAAACTCCGGGATCCCCATCCCTCAATGGCTGAGGGCCAACGCTCTCCCCTCTACGGTCGCTGCCATCTCCCACAACAGATCTTCCGTCTCTTCCCAGCCGATGCAGCCATCGGTGATGGAAACCCCGTACTGGAGCGGCGCCCCTTCCTGCCAGGTTTGCTTGCCCGGGTAGAGGTTGCTCTCCAGCATCAGCCCCATCAGAGCCCGCTGCCCCGCCTGGTACTGCTGTAGCACCGCTCGACAGACGGATCCCTGGTTGCGGTAATTTTTGTGGGAGTTGTCATGGGAGCAGTCCACCATCACCGAGCGAGGGATCCCTTGATCCTTCATCAGCAGTGCCGCCCGCGCCACATCTTCCGGGCCGTAGTTGGTCTTGCCCCCTCCCCCCCGCAACACAATGTGTCGATCCGGGTTGCCGGTGGTTTTCACCAGAGCCGTCATGCCATCTTGGCCGATGCCCAGGAAACTGTGGGGATGGCTGGCGGAGAGAATGGCATTGAGCGCAATTTCCAGCCGCCCGTCGGTGCCGTTTTTGAAGCCCACAGGCATGGAGAGGCCGCTGGCCATTTCCCGGTGAGTTTGGCTTTCGATGGTTCTGGCGCCAATGGCCGCCCAGCTCACCAGATCTGCCGTGTACTGAGGGGTCACCGGATCCAGCATCTCGGTGGCACAGGCCAGGCCCAGCTCGTTGATCTGCAAGAGAATGGAACGGGCCAGTTGCAGGCCGGTGGCAATGTCGCAGGAGCCATCCAGGTGGGGATCGTTGATCAGGCCCTTCCAGCCCACCGTGGTGCGGGGTTTCTCAAAATACGTGCGCATAACGATCACCAGGTGCTCCCGAGTTTGGTCGGCCACCCGCTTGAGGCGATGGGCATACTCCAGAGCCGCTGCGGGATCGTGGATGGAACAGGGGCCGACGATCACCACCAAGCGATGGAGATCCCGTCCGTGGATGATGTCGCGGATGGCTTGCCGAGTGGAGAGCACCACCTGGGCTGCCGTTTCCGTAAGGGGCAGCTTGGCCTTGACAGCAGCAGGGGCAATCAAGGGAGTCACCTCTTGGATATTGCAATTGTCGGTTTGAGGGGGCATGGAACTGTCCTCAGCGTGCAAGTGGGTAGATGGGGTCGTCGAGCCATCAAAAAAGCCCTGGCGCTGGGCTCAGGGCTTCAGGACTGACTCGGGTAAACTGTAGGTCTTTGTTTACGCGCCACCCTTCTGCCCTGGTCGTTGCCAGGGAAAGGTAAAGTAGCCAAAAAAGGAAGCGCGCCAGATCATGCGGAGAACAAACTTAAAACCTGTACGAGATAACTATACCCGAAAAAACCTCGTTTGACACCTCAGGGATCCGGTTTCCTGGGGAAGTCTTAAGTCGACCGAGCCGCTGGCTTGGCAATCCAGTAGCCGCAGGGGTGTTCTCCCTGCACCTGCCAGGTGATGCGCTCTACCCGGCAATCGGGCAAGGCGGCAGCAAACATCTCCAGCTCGTGGCCGCAGACGCTGGGAAAGGTGTGGGCAATCTGAGCAATGGCGCAATTGTGCTCAACCAACACATACTGCTCGACGTAATACTCGGATCCCTCTGCTGCCAGCGGCACAGTCAGGTCGGCAGGATAGGGGTAGTACTCCGCCATGTAACCCTCTGCCTGGCGCAACTGCACCAAACGCTCCAGCCGCTCCCGCAGGGATCCGGATCCCAGTTGGGCCTGATACTCCCGGGCTTTGCGCTGCCACTGGTGGTGGAGAAGGGATCCCATCTGTTCGGATCCCAGAGTTTCGGCCAGGGTGTTGAGCAGGCCAAGGGCAAACTCGTCGTAGCCGGCGGGGAACTGCTCTTCTCCCAAGGGGCTGAGCTGATAGAGATGCTGGGGTCGCCCTAGACCATTGGGTTGAGCGACATGTTGGATCAACCCCTCTGCCTCCAGATCCTTGAGGTGGCGGCGGATGGCCTGGGGAGAAATGCGCAGGTGCTCTGCCAGCGTTTGGGCGTTGGCCTGCCCCGCCTTGCGCAGATAGACCAAGATGGCCTGCTTACTCGAAGCGGGTTGAGCGACCTGCCCGGAGATCTTGCGCGTGCTGTCCACCCTCGCCCTCCTGGTTAGACTGGGATCCATCGGCTGCCGCTGCCAGCACAGCTCTCTGCTATTTTGACAACGGGATCATTGCTAAAGTAACCTGAGGATCAGTTAAACAACAACTCTGTTGTTTTATTTGGCCATCTGTCTTAGTCGCGTTTCTACCCTGTCACTACCCGAGAGCCATCCATGTCTACGAGCGTCCGCGCCCTGGTCAACCAGCCCTACAAGTACGGCTTTGTAACCGACATCCCCTCTGAGTCGATTGGCAAAGGCTTGAACGAAGAGGTGATTCGGCAGATCTGGGCCAAGAAAGGGGAGCCGGACTTTATGCTAGAGTTCCGGCTGCGGGCCTACCGCCAGTGGCTGAAGATGAGCGAGCCCACCTGGCCCAACGTCAGCTACCCGCCCATTGACTACCAAAACATTGTCTACTACTCGGCCCCCAAGGTGCAGCCCAAGAAAAAGAGCCTGGACGAAGTGGATCCGGTGCTGTTGGAGACCTTCGAGAAATTGGGGATCCCCTTGTCTGAACAGAAGCGGCTGGCCAATGTGGCGGTGGATGCCATCTTCGACAGCGTTTCGGTAGCCACCACCTTCCGGGAAAAGCTGGCCAAGGAAGGCGTGATCTTCTGCTCCATGTCGGAGGCACTGCGGGAGTATCCGGAGCTGGTGCGCAAGTACTTGGGCAGTGTGGTTCCCATTGCTGATAACTACTACGCTGCGCTGAACTCGGCAGTGTTCAGTGATGGATCCTTTGTCTATGTGCCCAAAGGGGTGCGCTGTCCCATGGAGCTTTCCACCTATTTCCGCATCAACAACGGCGAATCGGGCCAGTTTGAGCGCACCTTGATCATTGCCGACGAGGGATCCTACGTCAGCTACTTAGAAGGGTGTACTGCCCCCATGTTCGACACCAACCAACTGCATGCGGCGGTGGTGGAGCTGATCGCCCTAGACAATGCCGAGATCAAGTACTCGACGGTGCAGAACTGGTATGCCGGCGACGAAAACGGCAAAGGGGGCATTTATAACTTTGTAACCAAGCGCGGCCTGTGTCAGGGGGCCAACTCCAAAATCTCTTGGACGCAAGTGGAGACCGGCTCCGCCATCACCTGGAAGTACCCCAGCTGTGTGCTGGTGGGGGAAAACTCGGTGGGCGAGTTTTACTCGGTTGCCCTCACCAACCACTACCAGCAGGCCGATACCGGCACCAAGATGATTCACGTGGGCCGCAACACCCGCAGCAAAATCATTTCCAAGGGCATCTCGGCGGGACACTCCAAAAACAGCTACCGCGGTCTGGTCAAAATCGGGCCGAAAGCGGAAGGTGCCCGCAACTTTTCCCAGTGCGATTCCATGTTGATCGGGGATCAGTGCAGCGCCAACACCTTCCCCTATATTGAGGTGCAAAACAACACCGCCAAAGTGGAGCACGAAGCTTCCACCTCTAAGATTGGAGAAGAGCAATTGTTCTATTTCCAGTCGCGCGGGATCGGCATGGAAGATGCCGTGTCCATGATCATCAGTGGCTTCTGCCGAGAGGTGTTCAACCAACTGCCGATGGAGTTTGCCGTAGAAGCCGATCGGTTGCTGAGCCTGAAGTTAGAGGGATCCGTCGGCTAGGGGATTGTTCCCGACGTGAAGCTGAGCAAGTGGGCGAGGCCGCTGACACGCTGTGGGAGCAGGCGCTGCCATTTTCAGGAGAAGGGTAAGGGGTTAGGTAACTCCCAAGGCAGAGGGCTGTGATCCCCTGAAGCCAGAGGCGGCCCAAGGGCTTGGCGACGTTGCAAACAGCGCATGGATGCAGGGGGGGAGAGGGGATAATCAAGGAGTTTTGAACCGTAAGGCTAGGCAGGAGAAGTTCCCCATGAGGGCATTTCTGGAGGAGTTCAAAAAGTTCATCAGCCGGGGCAATGCCTTAGATTTGGCTGTTGGCGTTGTTATTGGAGGTGCTTTTGGGAAGATTGTGACTTCTTTTGTAGCAGATCTATTTACTCCGGTTTTAGGCTTGATGATTGGTGGAGTGAGCTTCCAGAACTTGGTCTGGAAAATCGGTGGAAGTCCTGAAGACCCAGTTACGATTAACTACGGTAGCTTTCTGCAAGCTGTGTTTGATTTTGTGATTATCGCTTTTGCTCTCTTCTTACTATTGAGAGCGATCAACACTCTACAGCGAAAGGAGGAAGAATCTCCTTCTATATCGCCCCCATCAGAAGTGGTCTTGCTGGCAGAAATTCGGGACATCCTCAATCGTCGCTCCCAATAGAGCTATAGGGGATCCTTAGGCCCAAAATCCAAACCTGGTTTAGGGATCCCTTAACTTTTCAGCTCCTGCCCTTCGGTGTCAACCCTAGAGTCTAGCCATGATCCGTGAAAACAGCCCTGTCATCTTATCCGTTCGAGATCTCAGCGCCGAGATCGACGGCACCCCCATTCTCAAGGGGTTGAGCCTGGAAATTCGCGCCGGAGAAATCCACGCCATCATGGGCCCCAATGGCTCTGGAAAAAGCACTTTTTCCAAGATCTTAGCCGGCCACCCTGACTACAGGGTGACGGGGGGCGAGATCCTCTATCTGGGCAAGAATCTTCTGGAAATGGAACCGGAGGAGCGGGCTTGGGCAGGGATCTTCTTGGCGTTTCAATACCCCATCGAGGTTCCGGGGGTGAGCAACTTGGATTTCCTGCGCGCCGCCTACAACGCTCGACAGAAATATCGGGATCAGCCGGAACTGGATGCTCTGGATTTTGACGACCTGGTACGGGAAAAGTTGGATATTGTCAAAATGGATCCCGTTTTTTTGGAGCGCTCTGTGAATGAGGGCTTTTCCGGCGGCGAGAAAAAGCGCAACGAGATCCTGCAAATGGCGGTGTTGGAGCCCACGCTGGCCATTTTGGACGAGACGGATTCCGGCCTGGATATCGACGCGCTGCGCATTGTGGCCCACGGCATCAACCGACTGGCCGGCCCTGAGAATGCCATGCTCTTGATCACCCACTACCAACGCTTGCTGGACTATGTAACCCCCGACTACGTGCACGTGATGGAGGGGGGTCGTATCGTCATCAGTGGGGACAAGACCTTGGCGCTGGAGCTGGAGGAACGGGGCTACGACTGGATCAAAACTCAGTCGGGTCAAGAACCGGCAGCTGCGACATCTCGGCAGGAGAAAGAGGGATGAGCGCCACCTTGCCCAAACCTTTTGCCCCAGAGAGCCGCCTATTCCTGGAGCACATCCTCGGCCAAATCCCGGAAAGGCAGGATCCCTACACCACCCTTAGGCAGCAGGCCCGCGCCCAATTGGCCGAACTGGGGATCCCGACCCCACGGGAAGAGGATTGGAAATACAGCGATCTCTCGCCACTGCTGGCCCACGAGTTTCGCCTGGCTGCCGCGGGGGATCCGGCTCTGGATGCAGCAACCCTAGAGCCCTGGCTTTGGCCGGAAGCCAGCTATAGCCACGCCGTGTTCGTCAACGGCTACTTTGCCCCCCAGCTTTCTGATTTGAGCGGCCTGCCCACCGCTTTGCAGGTGATCCCTTTAGCCCAAGCCCCAGGGGAGTTGCTGCAAACCCTGGCCAAGACGGATGTGTTTACGGCCCTCAACACCGCTCATCTGGGAGATGGGATCCAGATTGGCCTACAGCCCGGCCAGGAAGTTCTGTCACCGCTGCACCTGCTGTTCATAACGGTGGCTCCTGAGGGAGAGGCCGTTTTGGCCCAGCCCCGCTGCCTGCTGTCTTTGCAAGCCCACAGCTCCCTCACGCTGATCGAAGATCATGTATCCCTGGGATCCGGGATCCCCTTTGGCAACGCGGTTACGGAGATCGCCCTGGCAGAGGGATCTCGTTTGCACCATGTGATTTTGCAAAGGCAGGGATCCCCAGCCTTCCACATCAACAAGACCGCCGTGCGCCAAAGCCGCAACAGCCACTACCGCCTCCAGGCGATTCAGTGGGGATCCCAGTTTTCTCGCCACAACCTGGAGATCACCCAAGCCGGAGCCCAGGCCCACACCCAACTGCAGGGGCTAACGCTGCTGAAGGGATCCCAGCACAGCGACACCCACTCCCGCCTGGTGCATCAGGCCCCCCACGGCAGCAGCCGCCAATTGCACAAGTGCATTGTGGACGAGACGGCCCATGCGGTCTTCAGCGGACGGATTCTGGTGAGCCGAGAGGCCCAACTGACGGACGCCGCCCAGACCAACCGCAACCTGCTCCTAGGCCCCAAAGCCCGGGTCGACACCCAGCCGCAACTGGAGATCTTTGCCGACAACGTCAAGTGTGCCCACGGGGCCACCGTCAGCCAACTGGAGGCGGAAGAGATCTTTTATCTGCAAAGCCGGGGTATTCCCCAAGCTGAGGCCAGGCAACTTCTCACCTGCGCTTTTGCAGCAGAAACCCTGGAAGGGATCCCGTTGGCTCAACTTCCCGCCCTGGTGGCCCGCCGGTTGGCTGGGATCCCGTGAATCCAATCAATTCCAATAACAATAATAAGTTGTTGCTCCCCCATTACCCTCAAGAGTGACCAGACTTGGGCCTGACGCGACAGAGATTTAGGGGTTTCCTTATCAATCCTCTGCAGTTGCGTTTTGCTGCAAATCTTAGGTTAGAAACGCTCAAATTACCTCAGAGCAAGGGTTTCCGCCATTGTCATCACTGAGGAAATAGCCAGAATAAAAGTAGCCATCGACCCAGCAATGGGCGCTACGACAACTCGGTGAACGAACGATGTTTCCCTCTCTTTTAAATCCACGTGCAGCAGGCATACTCCTATCGGGAGCTGTCTTGGGCATCCACTGCCAGGTGGCCATGGCCGCTCCCTTCCGCGACACCTTTGGCCACTGGGCCCAAGCCTACATTGAGACCCTCTCCGCTCAAGGAGTGTTGAACGGCTTCCCCGATGGTACCTTCCGCCCCAATGAGCCGGTGACCCGCGCTCAGTTTGCCACCATTGTCAATACCGCTTTCCGCCTCCGCAATACCTCCGGTACTTTTATCGGCTTTCGGGATGTGCCCCCCACCCACTGGGCAGCCAGTGCCATCTCGACGGCAGCGGCCAACAACTTAGTCGCAGGCTTTCCTGATGGCACCTTCCGTCCTGAACAGCCCGTTACCCGCACCGAAGCGCTGGTGGTTTTGACCAACGCCATTGGCAACACGGGAGCGATCCCAGCCGCTCAGCCCAGCGATCTCTTCAGCCGCTACCGAGATGCGGCAGCCATCCCCAATTGGGCCCTGGCGCAAATTGCAGCGGCCAACCGCGCCGGGTTGATCGTCAATTATCCAGACCCGATGCTCTTGGAACCCAACCGCCCCGCCACTCGTGCCGAGGTGGCAGCCTTCACCCACCAGGCCATGCTCAACCGGGGATCCTTGGTGGCGCAAAACCCAGGGGGCTTGCTCTCCGGTTCCCAGCCAGGCTTTGACCTGCGTCTTTCCACTCTGGCGGCGGGCACCCTGATGCAAACCACCACCCCCTTCAACGAGCGCCTCTTCATTGCTCCCAACGAAACCCGGCCCATGTCTTTGATCGTCCGCAACCCGATTCGCAACGCCCAGGGAGATATTCTGGTGCCTTTTGGCTCGCGGGTGGATGGCCGCTTTGAGCCGGCCCCGGGGGGCACCCGTTTTGTGGCGGAAAGCATTATCGTCAACAACCAACTGTTCCCCTTGGCTGCCCAATCGGACATCATTCACGATGTCAAGGATCCCCGCTACACCACCACAGGCAAAATCATTCAGGATGCAGCCATCGGTGCGGCAGCGGGCGCCATTCTCGGCTTGGTGACCGGAGACAATGCCATTGCCACAGAAGAAGTGCTGGGGGCGGGGGTGGCCGGAGCGGTGATCGGCAATGTCACGGCGCCGCAAGTGGTGGTGCTGGATCCCAATCAGGTGATCGAGCTGCGCCTCACTCAGGATCTGGCGCTGGCCCCGACATCCCGATAACCGGTGCAAGGCCGGAATCATAAGTGGTGTCGGCACGGCTATCTCCCCAGCCAATCCAAGAGGGTTGTTCCCCCCCACCACAGGCCGATCAAAATGGAAGTGGTCAGCAGTCCTCCTGCTACACAGATCAGGGATCCCAAGCTGCACAGGATCCCGTCTTCTTCCAAAAGCCCAAAGGCGGTGACGAAAACCCCCATCGCCGGCAGAGTGTTGGTGCCTGGAACGGGGATGATCATGGAAATCCCCATCAAGCCAATCCAGGTGCCCAGCCAGACTTGGCCAAGCCGTGTGGTGCAGAGCTGCCGCCAGCGGGGACGGGCAATCTTTTCAATCCGCTGCAGCCACGGGATCCCGGCCTGCGCCCACTTTTGAAATTGCTTCCGTTCAACAGAGGTCTGCAACACCCATTTCGGCAGCCAAGGGGTGGTTCGCCCTGCCACCAGTTGAAGGGCCAGCAACACAATGAACACACCAAAGGGAGTGGAATAGCCGGGAGCTGGCAGCGGCAGAGCAGAAGGGAAAGAGAGCACTGCCAAAAACAAGCCAAAGCTGCGCTCGCCCGCCAGTTCCAGGATGTCTTCGATGCAGATCGACCCTTCCGGAGGGAGTTTGGGCTGCTCTGGGCTATCGGGAAGGCAGGAAAGCCGGGCTAGTTCTTGGGATAGACGGGCCATGGAAGCTACAGCAGGCAAAGTTTGGAAACGGGTGAGCGCTATTTGGAAAGCCAACGCTAGCCTACTGCAAATTCAAACTGTGTTGGATATCTTGAGCAAAGGGGTGGTTTTGGAGAGGTGACATGCTCGGCAACAGGCTCAACAGGGCCGAGAACATCAGCGGTCTGGAGCAATGGCAGAAGTATCCAACTCAGTTCGGCAGAGGGGGTCGTAGGCTAGGATGGCCCCTGCTGCTGGGATCCCTACTGATAGTGGGGCACGGTGTGGCCCTGGCAGAAGCGCAGTTGGAGGTGGGCACTTCCACCACCCTATCCCCGCAGGCAGCTCCGCCGGTGTTACCACCCCCCCCTGTGAGAGTCCGACAAATTTCCGTGGATACCGATCCCGAGCAAACCGCCGATATGCCCCTTTCCTTGATGGCTGAGCAGGTACTGGAGGCAGTGTGCGAAGCGCAAATTGATGCTCAGCGGGCCTTGGCTCTCATGCCCGACCTGAGCGAATCCCATATCCGTGCTGCCTGTCCGAAGCGACTGATCCCCAAAAGCTGAGAGGTCGCCCCCAAGTTGGCACCGAAGATTAGCCGGAAATACATTATTGTGGCGTTATTGTGGATCCAAACCCCCGTCCTTATTGCTATTTGGGTGGCGTTGTTGGGACAGTTGCAGCCGGTGGGAGTATTGGTGGCGGCCTTTTTGCACTTTTCTTCGAGCAATCTGCATCTGTCTCACTTGAAACAATAGAGGCCATAGCACACTAAGGGATCCCTAAACCAAGCCCTGATTCAAGATCTCGCGGGAACGGGCGATGGCTGCTCTCAAGTTGGCCCGCTGGGTGTAGCGCATCGTCATGGCGGCAGTTGTGTGGCCCAGCAAGTGCTGAATGTGTTCGGGGGCAACGCCGCGATCCAGCAACAAGGTGGCAAAACTGTGGCGAAACTGGTGGGGGGTTTGATGTCCCGGCTCAGGCTCGGTTAGCTTGAGCACAATATGCCGCAGGCCATCGTAGGTGAGGGGGCGCCCCCGGTAGGCCAAGCAGCGAGATTGGGAAACAAACAAGGGATCCGTCGGCGCGCACGGGCCCCGTTCTCGGCTCAGATACTGTTGCAACAGCTCGGAGAGGGGATCCCCTACTGCCACAGCGCGAGGTTTACTCCCCTTGCCACAGCGCACTTCCAACAGGGATCCCTCAGGGCCGATTTGAAAATCTTGAACGGTTAAGTCCAACAGCTCCTGGGCCCGCAGCCCGCACTCCAGCATCAGGCGAATCAAAGCCGCGTAGCGCAGAGAATGGTTTTGGGCCCGCTGCAACACCCGCTGCAACAACAACCGATCCAGATCGCGAGGCAAACGAGCGGGTAGGCGGGCAGGTCGAATGGCTTGAGTGGGCAGGGGATCCTGAAGGTAGCCCCTTTGGCTGGCCCATTCAAAAAATTGCTGCAAGGCCAACCGCTTCAGGTTGTAGGTGGCCGGGGAAGCGGGCGGATGGATCCGCTGGCCGGAGCGGTTGCGAAACGGACGGCCCTTCAAGCTGTTCAAAAAGGACTGGACGTGGGCAGGCTGCACCTGGGGCAGCGGCACGGGGCAAGTTTTGGCAAACTGCTCCAGAGCGATGCGATAGGTGCGGCGGCTAGCCGGGGCCAGATCCCGCTGCCGCTCCTGCAAAAATTGCGCCGCCAGATGGCTGAGGCTGGGAGCAGGGCCAGTCGGCTGACTCTGGGGATGGGTCTCCTGAGCCCAGCCCGATCGAGGCTCCCTCATCCTGCCACCTCCATCCCTCTGCTAGCCCTTAACTTTATCCTCAACTTGTGGCCAGCTGCTGTCCAGAGAGGGATCCCGACCTGAGAGTCGATGGCTACTGGCCGGGCAGCAGGTGTTGGGTGATGAAATCCGTGTACACCTCGCCCCGCAAAAAAGCCTCGTGGCGCAGGATCTGCTGGTGGAAAGGGATCGTGGTGGGCACCCCAGTGATGGCACATTCCCCCAAAGCCCGCTGCATGCGGCGGATGGCTGCTGCCCGGTTAGGCCCCCAGACGATCAGCTTGCCCAACAGCGAATCGTAGTAGGGGGGAATGGTGTAGTCGGTGTAGATGTGGGAATCCATGCGCACCCCCGGCCCCCCAGGGGGCAAATAGGCACTGATCGTGCCAGCGCAAGGCCGAAACTGCTGCTTGGGATCCTCGGCGTTGATGCGGCATTCGATAGCATGGCCCCGCAACTCCACATCCTTCTGGCGAAAGGTGAGGGGTTGACCTTGGGCAATGCGAATCTGCTCGGCAATCAGATCCAGCCCTGTCACCATCTCGGTAACCGGGTGCTCCACCTGGATGCGGGTATTCATCTCGATGAAGTAAAACTGGCCATTTTTGTCCAGCAAAAACTCCACCGTGCCCGCTCCCACGTAATTCACCACCTTGGCTGCTTTCACCGCCGCTGCTCCCATGCGGGCGCGCAAGCTTGCAGTCAAAGCCGGGCTGGGAGCCTCTTCCAACAGCTTTTGATGCCGCCGTTGAATGGAGCAATCCCGCTCGTACAGATGCACCACATTGCCCTGGCTATCCGCCAAGATTTGAAACTCCACATGACGGGGGCGCTCGATGAACTTCTCCAAGTAAACCCCGCCGTTGCCAAAGGCTGCTTGGGCTTCCCCCTGAGCGGTGCGCAGCATCTTCAGCAGCTCCTGGGCATCCCGCGCCACCCGCATACCCCGCCCCCCGCCACCGGCGGTGGCTTTGATGATCACGGGGTAGCCGATTTTCTCCGCCAGCTTCACTGCCTCCTCCTCAGAGGTGATCAACCCGCGGCTGCCCGGCACCGTCGGCACCCCCACCGCTTGCATGGTCTCGCGGGCCGTGGCCTTGTCGCCCATCTTGCGCATCGCCTCTGGCGAGGGGCCGATGAAGATCAAGTTGTGGTCGGCACACATCTCGGCAAATTTGGCATTCTCCGCCAAGAACCCATAGCCCGGATGAATGGCAGTGGCCCCGCGGGTGAGGGCTGCCGAGATGATGTTGGGAATGTTGAGGTAGCTTTTGGCCACCGGGGCATCTCCTACGCAAACAGCCTCGTCCGCCAGTTGGACGTGCAGGGAGTTCTGATCCGCAGTGGAGTAAACGGCCACAGTTCGGATCCCCATTTCCTGACAGGTGCGGATGATGCGCAGGGCAATCTCACCCCGGTTGGCGATCAGGATCTTGGTGATGGGCGGCATGAGGGAGGTTCAGAGCAGAGAGATAACTTGACCGCTAAAGCCAGCAGTTTGTGAACGCAAGGTTAAGTTTAGGTGCTCATCCTACTATGCCAAGCAGAGGGAAGAATAGAGAAGGCTGGTGGGGATCCCACATTCAGCCCATCCAGTCGACAACCTAGGTAGGACTGAGGCTACAGGGATCCGGCTGCAGCAGAATCCCAGTGGGGGCAAACTGCGTGACCCAAAACTCCACATCTTGAAACTGGCGACGCAGGGTGTCGCGCGCTTGGGCGGCCAGCTCCAGGCTGGGCATGATTCCGAAGACCGTTGGCCCTGACCCCGACATCAGGGATCCCAGGGCCCCCGCCGAGAGAAGAGCTTGGCGCAGTTCCCCTACAATCGCGTACTCCGGCAAAACCACCTGTTCCAAGTCATTGCGCAAACTCCTGGCTAACGCCGGCGGATCCTGACGGCTGAGAGCCGCCAACGCCTGCGGCAAGGTGGGCAGTGTGGGTTTGGGTAGGGCATCCCCTCCCAAGCTCCCCTGACGAGAACGAAAGGCTTGATAGGCCCAGGCAGTCGAAACCCCCAGGTGCTTGGGCTTGGCCAGCAGCACAGGGATCCCTTCCCAATCGGCCAGCGGCTCCAAAACTTCCCCGCGCCCGGTGGCCAGTTGCGTTCCCCCCTGGATACAGAAGGGAATGTCGGATCCCAAGCGGGCTGCCAAACTCTGCAACTCTCCCACCGTCAGGCCCAGCCCCCACAGTTGGTTTAACCCCACCAAAACCGCCGCCGCATCAGCCGAGCCCCCCGCCAAACCTGCTGCCACCGGAATGTGCTTTTCGATGTGAATCTCCACGCCAGCGGCAGAGTGACACTCTTTTTGCAGCAGCTCAGCGGCTTGATAGGCAAGGTTGCGGGCATCTGCAGGCACTTCTGGACGATCGCAGGTGAGGTGGATCCCGTGAGGACGGCTCTTCAACTGCAGTCGATCCGCCAAATGAATGCTCTGCAACACCATCGCCACCTCTGAATACCCATCAGGACGGGAGCCGAGGATTTCCAGGTAGAGGTTGATCTTGGCGCGGGCAATCAGGGTACAGGCTTGCATGGGGTGAAAATCTGGGTCAGCAACAAGTCTCAACTCCCCTTAGCCTGTACAGACCTGATCAAAACACAGACTTATCCGGGGAGGTCTCCCAGCCCGATTCTAACGGCAATGGATCCCCTCTCTAGCTGCCGGAGCGAGGCCATGGCCCCAGCCACTCTCCACCGCGAAAGCGCCAGCGGGGAAACAAAATGCGCATCACCACCCAAGCGCTGAGGTAAAGGCAAACCCAGACCACACTGTAGTGGAGAATAAAATCTCCCAAGTCAAACCGTTGGGTTGGGATATAAGGAAGACCCACCACCTTCAAGACTGTACCCAAAAAAAGCCCTTCCCAAATGCCGGCCAAAAGCTGAAGGATCCCAGGCCAATCGTGATCCCACATCCACCCCATCAGGTAGTTATAAACAACATCCCAAACACAGCCAAACAGACCCACGTAGAGCAATACCCAAAAATAGGTGAGGCTGCCGCCATGTCCGGTGATCCCAAAATAAAAGGGTAAACTTGCCAAAACACCAACGGTGGCCAATAAGAAAATGCGAGTTTGCCAGCGGCCAATCAGGGTCGGAGTCATCTTTTCCTCCAGCAGTTTTGCCTATCGAGATCATCAGGATCCGTGTCGCTCCCAGTCTGTTTGAGGGAACCTTCTGGCCCTCACCCCCAACCCTTCCCCCTTTGGTATAGAAGAGTTGGGGATCAACGCAACACCCCTTTCACCAGGTTCAACGGGATGGGGAATAGCCATGATGTGTCGCCAACAATAGCGTTGATAACCATAAACATCCGGCAAAATCCAGGAGCGTTGCCCAATGTCGGCAAGCTAGGGGCTGATGTTTAGGGCCCACTTGCACCATTGCCACAGGGATCGGATCCCTTCTAAGCCTTTGACCCCCGGTGCCCGCAGTCGAGCCAGGTGTTCCACCGAGCGATGGGCACAGTACTGTAAACCCAAAAACGTATCCACCGGCGCATAGGGCCCGCCCAAGGTGATGATCCCAGCGGCGTACATTCGCCCATCCCGGTTGCGCATCTCCACCAGCTCAAAGTCGTTGGAGACATGCAAGCGCCCGTGAGGATTGAGGGGCAGGTTGTAGTGGGTAATTAGATCGTTGAGGAGAGGATTGGTCATGGGATCCGAAACCAAACCCGTACAGTCGATAACGAAATCGGCCTCCACCTTTAATTGCGTGTTGTTGTGGGTACCTCGAATGTAGGTTACCGGCTTACCCTTGTCGCCGGGAACCACCGACTCCACCTTGCCGAACACAATCGAGTACCAGCCCTCTCGCAACCCTTGCCGCACGATCCGCCGCCATTTCCGCCGACTTGCTGTCGTGGTGCCGCCCCAAGCTTCCAGCAGTTCGCGCCGTTCCAGGGGGGTCGCCGCTTCCAATTTGGCACGCAGAACTCCTCCCCAAGTGCCCTTGGGCCAGTTGAAGGGCTGAAACTCCCAATGGTTATCCACTGCCCGTTTGGCTCGTCCGAAGCGATTACCGCTTTTGGGCGCACGGCTCAGATGCACCACCGAGATGCGGGGGTTGACTTTGCGGGCTTCGTAAAGGCGTTCCATCACCTGAGAGGCGACGATCCCAAATCCCCGAATTAGGACGGTGCCACCTTGTTTCTCCAACTGCTCATAAACGTGATCATGAGGCTCATAGCCGTGTACCACCGATCTCAAATCTCCTGTTTTTTCGCGAAACTCCTGCAGGTCGTTGAGCAACTTGATGGCCGGATATCCAGTTGCCAAATGGAGATACTTGGCCACCATAAAACGGTGATCCGTATGGCCGGGCCGCGTTGCCGAATAGGCCACCACATATCGCCCATCCTCCGTTTTGCGAATGGCGCGAATATGGCCGTAACACAACATTTGCTCCCAACCAATTCGGGCTGCCTCCCGATCCATTGAGGCAAATACATCCCCCGCCCGCGGCGTATAGGTATCTGCCAACAAGGGCTCACTAAATACCTGCCACAAAAAGCCGAATGCTTCCAACAATCGGCCGGAGAAAAAGGAACGCCAAGCATCCCGCAGAGCATAGCCAGGCCAGCCCCAAATGTTGTCTGGACAAGAATCGGAGCCAGAGCGAATTCGCTTCCAGCGGGGGATCTGGCAGTTGGTCAAAAGCCGTTCATACCGTTCGTAGGGTTTGCGGGCAATGCTGATGACGCGGATGTGTTCCGGTCTGACCCCGTAGATGCGCAGGGTATCCACCCAGACAAAGCTGCCGATACCGCCGCCCAAGGCCAAATAGAGGGTCTCTTCCACAGGTAGTCCGGTGGCTTTGAGGGCGCTCAGGGCAATTTGCTCAGCTCGAAACAAATCCGGCGGCGGAAAATCCGAGCCAGGCCGCACCTCGGGAAGCTGCTCTGGGGCAAAAACCACCGTGGAAGCCGGGGGAACCTCAAATGCGGTGTCGGGTTGGGTGGCCGGGCGAATCAGTTCGGTGCGCGGCTCCAGCAAAAGAGTAGGGGTGGCGGTCAGAAGGGTGGCATTGGGATCCCTGGGGGACACCAAACCCACGGTGATGCTGTAGGGGCCAAGCTCCACCACTTCTCCCCCCTGGAGCACCCGGCGTGCCTGACGGATTTTTTCCCCATTGATGCGGCTGCCGTTGGCACTGCGATCTTCATAGATGACCTGGCCATCCTCACCGAGATAGACGAGGGCGTGATAACGGGAGATCTCCTGGCTGGCAAACACAGCCCGCGCCACTTCTCGACCTTGCCATTCCTGTGGCAATTGGGCCAGCTCCCTGCCCAAGGCAAGAGGCAATGGAAAAATCAGCTCCTGCTGTTCTTCGGTGATGGGATCTTCCCAGCTCAGTTGAATTTGCATAGCTTCTGCTCACCTTTATAAAAATCATGATGGAGCCATTGAGAAAACCCAGAACAACGCGACCTCACAGGTCACCTCGGGGTTTGTCTGGGATCCCTTTCTTCAATCCCTTATGGACTTGGATTGGCCGCCGGGATCCGTGGGAAGAATCGTTGCCCTAGGCAGGAGATTGCGGGGCTTTGCCAGCTTCTGGAGGAGGGATCACCAAGGTAGCGCTCAAGACCAAATGTCCACAGTAGGGACAATTCTGACCCTGATATTCTGGGGGCAGGTAGTGAGGGTTTTCCAGGCGGCTGCACTTAACCTTGAGGGTGTCCAAAGTGCCGCGGCTGAGGAGATCCCCCTGATCCTTCCTGGCCACTTCTATAGACTTCACCCTCAGCACAATGTGCCCCAACTGAATTTGGCTATTGGCCTCAAGCGCAGGCTCCTCCTGAATCATTTTTCGGCCATTCACCCAGACAGGGTTGGGCTGCTTAGGAGGCAAACGATCCCGAGTTAAGTTGCGAATGTGAAAGTTTAAGGTTTTGGGATCAAAATAAAGCCCGGCGTGAACTCCTGAGACCGAGCGAGTTGGGTCATTGAGCACCACATCACAGCTGGGATCCCGTCCAATGGTAACCAGCTTGGAGGGAACAGGCGAAACCGTTTGCGATCGGCGCCGGTTGGCCTCGGTCCATTCTAAAGTGAGTTGACACACGATCCCATTCTCCACAGTTCAGCGCCTCCATTCCCTAGATCGGCTTCAGCATATCCAAAGGTCAGCTTGGGGAAAGCAGAAGATGTCTTTTTCGTCAAAATTGTTATCTTTTTGGATAACTATAACCTACTCCCCTGACCAAAGGCTTGCGCTGATCCGGATCACCTGAGTTGGGATCTCCGAGTTACATTCCTGCTGGAGACCGTGCCCAAACGCTCCGCGCCGCTTCCGCGACCACCCTCAGCTCCTCTTCCAGAGGGAGAGGGGAGCCAGACGGAAAGGTTTCATTCATGATGTTTAGACCATGATGTTTAGAGTGACTACATACTCGACTTTATCCCCACCCGATTTGAAGCAACAAAACTCGATCTCCTCAGGAACGGCGAGGCCGTTCAAGTTTGACCGAGGTGGCCTGATCCCTTGGCCGGAAGCCTCAGAAATCCACCTGAGAGATAGGGCCTAGAGTGAGTTTTGAGTTTCTGGGGATCCTGCAAGACTAGTATCCTCTGTGTCTTTATCCAAACCGTTTTCAAAGCACTCCGGTAAATGGGAAACTGCCGCTGCCCAGCCGCTCCTGCCGATCGAACACACTGATGGTGAGCTGATGGGATCCCGTTTGAGTGAGGGTAAAGCGATTCTGGGTCAGGGTCAGCCCTGTAACGGTGCAGGTGGTCGCCCCAACGAAGCAGCCGGGCAACTGAGCAGCATCAAAAGCTCCCAGGGTTACGAAATTGCCCAGTGGGGTGGTGACGGAAGCCAAAAAGGCGTTGGAACCCCGGATCCCGGCAGGGGCTTCTACCCGGAAAGACACCACAAAGGTCGGGGTTTGCCCCACCGAGACGGTGCGCGGGGAGAGATCGGTAATGGTGAGGGACGGAGCAGGTATGGGAGGTGGCAGGGGCGGAAGATTGCTGCTGCCGGTTGTACCCCCACACCCCACCAGAGCGTTGCTCAGCAGCACCAGCACTGGGATCCGTTCATGTATCCGTTGCATCATCTCTTCTCCATCCCCAAAAGATCCCAAAGGAGTCTCAAAAGACCTTCTTTCTTGAGCTTATTGTCCGAGGTTGATCTTCACCAAGCCAGTGGGCAGAAAGGAGAGAACCTGGCAAGCAGCGGCCTGGGATCCTTCGCTTATTCCCCTTGCAAAAGGTTTTGGCAAGCTGTGGCAATGGCCCAGTCCTCTTGGGCTGAGATCACCAGAACCCGCACCGGAGCATCCGAAGTGCTGATATCGCAGTTGCGGGGGGATCCGGCATTCAAAACCGGGTCGATCTGGATCCCTAAAAAACCTAGGTCTGCACAGGCTGCCGCCCGCACCGGTGCTGAGTTTTCCCCAATCCCCCCAGAAAACACCAGCGCATCCAGCCGATCTAAGCTCATGAGCATTGCCCCAATCTGGCTGCGCAGACGGTGGACAAACAGCTCAAAAGCCAGCTCCGCCCGGGCATGGCCTGCCTCCATTGCCTCCAACACAACCCGCATATCGCTGCTCAGGCCGGAAACGCCCTTCAACCCCGATTCTCGGTTCAAGATCCGATCCAGTTCATCCACACTCATGCCCTGGCGCAACTGATGGATCAAAATGCCCGGATCCACTGACCCCGACCGGGATCCCATCATCAAGCCCTCCAGGGGGGTGTAGCCCATGGTGGTGTCCACACTTCTGCCCCCGCGAATGGCCGCCAACGAGCAGCCGTTGCCCAGGTGACAAGTGATCAGCCGCAACTCCTCCAGGGGTCGGTTCAAGATCTCGGCAGCGCGACGGGCGCAATGCTCGTGGTTGATGCCATGAAACCCGTAGCGGCGGATCCCTTGTTCAGCCCAAGCGTAGGGAAGGGGGTAAAGGGCTGCGGCCAGAGGCATTTGCTGGTGGAAGGCGGTGTCGAAAACGGCCACCTGAGGGATCCCCGGCAACAGTTGCCTTAGCAGACGGATGCCAGCCAGCGCAGCAGGGTTGTGGGCTGGGGCCAAGGGGATCAATTGCTCAATCGCCCTCTCCACCTCTGGCGTAATTAAGGTGGGCTGCCGGTACAGGGATCCCCCATGCACCACCCGATGGCCGACGCCGCCGATCTCAGCCGCCTGCGGGAGCAGGGATCCCTCCCCTTGCCAGAGGCTTTGAAACAGCGGGGCCAGTTGGCCGATCCCTCCCTCAGGTGAAGCGGAGGGAAAAGATTCCCACCCACCGCCTCGCCGACGAGTCTGGATGAGGGCCTCCCCCGGCTTGTAGGTGAAATCCACCTGGGCTTGCCAGATGGGCGTGGCCTCCACCCTTCCCTCAACCGTCAGAAATAGGGAGGATTTGAGGCTGCTGGAACCGGCATTGACGACCAGAATATTCACAGCGTGTCTTCGTTGGCCTTCGCACTGCTGGGCTTAAGGCCTATAGCCCGCTTGCTTGAACAGAGCGGTTGACTACCCTGCCGCTAAGGATGACCATAGCATTAAAGCCCTCCTGCAGCTTCCTGAGGCCAAGGCGAACTGCGTAGCGGTAGGACGGAGCTTTAGACCCAATTTTTTGGGTAATCTGTTCCCCTACTTCTGTTGCCCTCCATCCCACTGGACTAACGCTGCTTATGCCCAGAGTCATCGTCACAGATCCCATCGATCAGGCGGGGATCGACATTCTCTCCCAAGTCGCTCAGGTGGATGTGCAAACTCAGCTCACCCCAGAGCAGTTGATCGCGGTCATCCCCAACTACGATGCCATCATGGTGCGCTCCGGTACACGGGTTACCCGAGAGGTGATCGAGGCGGGGACGAACTTGAAGATCATCGGGCGGGCGGGCGTTGGCGTTGACAACATCGATGTGCCTGCCGCAACCAAAGCCGGGATCCTGGTGGTCAACTCCCCAGAGGGCAACACCATTGCCGCTGCCGAGCACGCCATTGCCTTAATGATGGCCCTCTCCCGCCACATACCTGATGCCAATGCCTCTCTGAAGTCGGGCCTGTGGAATCGGCAAGAGTTTGTCGGCGTAGAAGTCTACAAAAAAACGCTGGGGATTGTCGGATTGGGTCGGATTGGATCCCATGTGGCCCAGATTGCCAAGGCGATGGGGATGAAGCTGCTGGCCTATGACCCCTATCTGTCCGTGGAGCGGGCAGAGCAACTGGGGGTGCGCCTGGTGGACTTCACAACTTTGGTCCAGGAATCGGACTACATCACCTTGCACGTTCCCAAAACCCCTGAAACCACCAACCTGTTCAACGCCGAAACCTTTCGCATGATGAAGCCGACCGCTCGCCTGATCAACTGCGCCCGCGGCGGTTTGGTGGATGAACAAGCCCTGTACGAAGCCCTGAAATCCGGCCAAATTGCCGGAGCGGCTTTGGATGTATTTGCCAATGAGCCCCTGAAGGACTCCCCGCTGTTTTCCCTGGGCAAAGAAGTCCTGCTCACTCCCCACTTGGGGGCCTCCACCGAAGAAGCCCAAGTGAATGTGGCCATTGATGTGGCCGAGCAGATCCGCGATGTGTTGCTGGGGCTGCCGGCCCGCTCTGCCGTGAACATCCCCGGCCTACAGGCAGAGGTGCTGCAAAACCTCAGACCCTACCTGGACTTGGCCGAAACCCTAGGCAACTTGGTTGGCCAATTGGCGGGGGATCGCGTCAACCAGTTGGAGATCCGCCTGCAGGGAGATCTGGCGGAAAAAGATGGGCAGCCGATCGTCATTGCCGCCCTCAAAGGGCTTTTGACGCTGGCGCTGCGGGAGCGGGTCAACTACGTCAACGCCTCCATCGAGGCCAAAGAACGGGGCATCCGGGTGGTGGAAACCCGAGATCCCTCCTTGAAAGATTATTCCGGATCCCTGACGTTGATTGCCCACGGCCCCAATGGGATCCGCTCGGTTTCGGGGGCGTTGATTGGGGAGCGAGAGGTGCGGATTACCCAGATCGACGAGTTCCCGGTGAATGTGCCCCCTTCCGCCAACATGCTGATGACCCTGCACCGGGATATGCCGGGAATCATCGGACGGATTGGCACCCTGCTGGGAGCCTACAATGTCAACATCGCCAGCATGCAGGTGGGGCGCAAGATCATCCGCGGCGATGCAGTCATGGTGCTCAGCTTGGACGATCCCCTGCCGGATGGGATCCTGGAAGAGGTGCTCAAGCAGCCGGGCATCCGTGACGCTTTTGTAGTGAACCTCTAGAATTGTTGACCCCTAGAAAAAATCCCAAATCTCACCTACCCTGGCAAGACGGAGTCTTTGCTTGAACCAGAGCAACTTGTCCCTAACCCTGTCCCAGATCCCAGACTGGGATTGGCCGGCCTTTCTGGAGTCCCTGGGCCATTTTGGTGTGGATCTCAGTCTGGAACGCATGCAAGTCTTGCTGCAGCGTCTAGGACAGCCCCAAGCTGGGATCCCGGCCATCCATGTAGCCGGCACCAACGGCAAGGGATCCGTCTGTGCCTGGGTCAGCCACGTGTTGTGGGCGGCAGGCTATCGTGTGGGCCGCTACACCTCTCCCCATTTGGTGGACTGGCGGGAACGGATTTGGCTGAACGGGGAATACATTTCCGCCAACGACTGGAGCCAAGCGCTGGCCCAGGTGCGAGACTGCCTACAAACCTATGCCCCTGACGAGGCTTCTCCCACCCAGTTTGAGGTTATCACCGCTGCCGCTTGGCTGTACTTCCGCCGGCAAAAGGTGGATGTGGCGGTGATAGAAGTGGGCCTGGGGGGGCGGCTGGATGCTACCAATGCTGGGATCGAGCCGGTGGTAACGGCTATCACCTCCATCGGCTGGGATCATTGGCAGCGCTTGGGCAACAGCCTTCCCCAAATTGCCTCTGAAAAGGCGGGTATTCTCAAGCCAGGGATCCCGGCAGTGTGCGCACCCCAAACTCCAGAGGTCACAGCAGTTATCCGAGCCAAGGCAGAGCAATTGCGAAGCCCCCTGAAGATGGTCGAACCTCTGCGATGGTCAGAGCCTCAAACCGTCCACTGGCGAGGGCAGCTCCTCACCTTGCCCCTCAGCGGCGATGTACAACTCACCAATGCAGCAGTAGCCCTTGCCGTTGTAGAAACCCTACAGCAACAGGGCTGGCGGATCCCGGATGCCGCTGTCGAAAAAGGATTTGCCATCACCCGTTGGCCGGGGCGCTTACAGCGGGTGCAGATTGGATCCCGTCAGTTGCTGATGGACGGAGCCCACAACTTACCCGCTGCCCAGGCTCTCCGTCGCTATCTGGATAAGTATCAACCTGGCCCCCTCACCTGGTATATGGGCATCCTCACCACCAAGGATGTCCAGGGCATTCTCAGCACCCTGCTGCGACCGGGAGATTGCTTTTTCGCTCTGCCAATTGCTGGCCACTCTGGGACGGATCCCGAGCAACTTGCTCAGCTAGCCCAGACTCTGCAGCCTCATCTCGCCTCGGCACGGGCACTGCCCAATCTCTCCGCTCTTCGGGCTCAGTTGCTCAAGCCGAAAAACCTCACTGAGCCACCAGCTGTAATCTGCGGATCCCTGTACCTATTGGGCCAGGTGATGCAGGAATGTTTGGGATGGGATCTAGCCTGTTGAACTGACAGGTGAAACCTTATGCAAAACCTGAGCTCCTCTCTTATAAAGAGAGAGGAGCTATGAACAAAAACTAGCTCTCAACCACTATCACTTGATCAAGATACTCCCCTACTGATTGGGTTAGGGTGGTGGGCCTGGCACCGAGCTAGGTTGCCA
>NZ_JANSIM010000120.1:0-13097 GCF_047502655.1 Synechococcus sp. R5-12
GAACAGTGATGTTCAGCAGTGTTCAGCGTAAATGTATCAGGAACGAGCCAAGTTCAAAAAAATATCCTGGGTGAGATCTTCGGCCTCGGCAGTGTTGCCCAGCATTTTACAGGCAATTCCGTACACCAAGCCGGCATGTCGGTCGTAGAGAATGGCCAGAGCTTGTGACCGGCCTGCTTTTAGGGCTGCAAACACCTCTGCATCGGTTTTTTCCTGCAGGGATTCCTCAGCTTTGTCACCCTCGATCTTCATGAGTGGGAAGAGGAAACGGGATGGAAAAGAGAAAGAAACTGCAGAGGCACAAGCATCGCCCAGAGTAATCCAAGCAGGGCAGCGGCTCTCATAATTTATCGTCTGCATAGGCGGAGGTCAACCCCGAGCTAAGGGGAGATAGAAGGACCAATCCTGAGCTGGGATCGGGCTGGGTCAAGGATCAACAGCAGCAACGATCTCAAAACGATTCCAACAATTGGTTCCAAATCAATGAATCCAAAACATTGATTAATGTTGATTAACCTTGATTTAGATAGGCAAATGGGAATCGGCTTTCCTAGAGGGCGGCCAAGCCAAAGAACGGCCCACCCGGCAGGGTGCCCAGGGATGTGGCCCGACCGGTGTTTAGGTCAATTCGATACAAGGTGGAGCCGCCGATGGCAAAGCCGGTATCCACTCCATCAGCAGTACGGATGTCAAACCCACCCATAGGGCCGAAGTTCACCCCCAGGGGGCCAATGGGCACCTGAACCCCATCGTTGGGGGGATTCTGCAACACCAGCAGGTTCCGTTGCCCGTCGATGTTCAGCAGCCGCGTGGATTGGGCACCCGCCACATTGTTGGTGTAGGCGGCGGCGGTGATGGCCGGCTGGGATCCCTGTAGTTCCATTGGGCCAAAGGCCAAAGGTCTATCTTGGATCACTTCGCCCGTATCCACATTGATGCGGAAGTTCTGGCCATTGGCTCCCACCAAGCGCAGCCGATCCGGAACAGGGTTGAAATCCATGCCAGAAAGCGTGCCCGCGGTGAAGGGAACCGACAGAGTGCTGGCCACGGTAGCGACACCGGTCTGCAAGTTGATGGTGTAAAGGATGCTGGTGTCGGTCAGCCCGTAAAGCAGCCGGTTGGCAGGGCGCACATCGATACCAATGAGGTTGCCGTTCACTCCTGTTACCGTCAGGGATCCTTGCACAAAGGCATCGGCAGAGCGGATGAAAGTGAGGCGATTGCCGCCGCTCAAAGCCACCAAATCCGCTTGGGAAGGCATCATCGAAGACGAAGTGCTGCTGCCGCAGCCCAACAGGGCAAAACCACCGGCTACCACAGAGGCTGCTACAAAGCTCGGGTGTTTGTGCATTGAAAATGCTCCTCAAAAGATCGACAGACCATCAAAATCACTGACAGGACAAGTCGCCCCCCAAACCACAGGATGTGTGGCTGCAGATCGCTGTAGTGGAAACCTTTTTTTGCAGTCTATCGAGAGAACTCCCGGATCCCGGCTGCCTTGTGAAGGAGAAGGCAGTTGTTCTCTGCGATGGCAGCGCATGGGGCGCGTCTGTAGAAATTACTCAACTCCTGGAAACTCGGATGCGTGGGATCCAAGCTTTTTGGCCCAGACTTTAACTGGAAGCGCTGGTGTAAAAGCGCAGGGCAAAGCGCCAGAAGAGATGGGATCCCCACAACAGCCCTGCCGCCAGCAGAGCGGATCCCAGCAGCCACGGCCATTGGGCTCGCCCCAGCAGGGTCTCCGCCGGGATGGTGGTCAGGAAAGCCACCGGCACGACGAAGGTGAAAAACACGCGGTAGGCCACCGGATAGGCCACTATCGGAAATCGTCCTGCCTCTACTAGGCCCCGCAGCACCTCGGTGACGTTGTAGATTTTCACAAACCAAATGCTGGTGGCTCCCAACATAAACCAGAGGCTGTAGAGGATGATCAGCCCCAGCAGCAGAGGCAACAGCCCCACCGCATAGGTCCAAGCAGGCAAATGGAGCTGGATCCCGGCGTAGAGAATCAGCAACAGGCCAAAGCCGATATCCACCAGGCCCCAGGGGGAAAACACCCTGGCCGACAGCCAAAACTGGCTGCTTATTGGCTTTAGCAAAACAAAATCCAAGGTGCCTTCCTGCACCTGCTGCACAATGCGATTGAGGTTGACGTTAAAGAGACTGGCCGACACCCCCTGCAGAATGGTGAACACCCCCAACACGATGAGGGCTTCCGGCCAACTCCAACCGCCCAGCCGGTGCCCCTGCTGGTAAAACAACGACAGCCCAAACAGAGCGGATCCCAAGCCACCCAGACTGCTGAGGCTGGCAAAGAAAAAATTGGCACGGTACTCCATTTCTGCCGCGATTGAGGTGCTCCAAAACAGCCACAATATCCGCAAATAGCGCAGCACCTTGGTTTTCTCCAATCTCAGCTTTTATCCCACTTGCGGTAACAGCGGGCGGTAATGAAATAGGGGTGAAACACCTCCAAAAAACAGCTTTGCAGCACCTGAAAGAATTGCTCTACCTTTTGCGGGTCGTCCAGGTGAAAAGGAAACTCGCCGTTAAACCCCTTGAAAAAGTACCAGTTGATCAAAAGCTTACCTGACGGCTTGAGCCAGTCGTAAAACTGCCGCAACTGCGCTGCCGGATCCGCCAGATGTTCCACCACATCGAAGCAGATGACCGTGTCAAAAAAGATCTCTTCTGGGAAGTTTTCTGGACAGTGGATGCGCTCGGTTAAGCCCAGCTTTTCCGCCCGCCATTGCACAAACTGCCGATGGATGGGGTTGATATCCCAGAAGATCACCTGATCCACCGCTGCGCAGAGGGCCGCCCCGATAGCATGGGTGCCGATGCCGCCGCCAAAATCCAACACCAACCCGCGGGCATGATCCGCCACCAGGCGTAAGGTATCGCCGATGTAGTCGGTGCTGCTCAGGTGCCAAGCCGCCAAATCCAGCAGATAGGCGGATCTCACCTGATCCCGATAAAACGCATCTGCCCGATCCCAGCCAAAGTCTCGCCGGCCCAACTCCGCCAATTGCTGCTGCCCTGCCCGCAGTTTCTCCCGCAGATCGGCAGCCCCAAGGCCCAGGAAGGATCCCAGATGGGCTTCTAGGTCAAAGGCATTTTGCCAGTAGCCGCTCAGAGCAGGTGGGATGGGGGGCACAGGAGGATTCAGAAGACTGGTTGGGTTGGCTTAGGCAACAGTGAAATCCTCTTCCTCTGGCTGAGCCAGGTTTTCCGGGTTCGGCTCCGTGTCTTTATTAAAATCAAAGGTGGATGGGGATGTAGAGCTAGCAGCATCCAGAGGCTGCAATAACTTGGCTAGGGTTTCCGGGCTGAGTCGATCCGTTGTCTCCACAATTGCTGTTACGTTCGGCCCAAACCTTATCTTATCTAGGAGCTGAAGGCGATGGGACAAAACCCGTTTTCCGTTGACGAATAGGCCATTGGTGCTGGGCCTGGATCCCGGACTGCCATCGAATACCATGTAGCTGTACTGCAGGGATCCCTGTGCAGTTGGCCCTGAACCTGGGATGCGGATGAGGGAAGCGTGTTTCCGAGAGACGCAGGGATCGTAAAGGCGAATATGATTGTCTTTAGACCGTCCCACTGAGTAATAGATACTATCCAGAACAACCCCCCTCTGCCCCAATCGATCCCTGAAGATCAAGACCCAGTGAACAGGGACAGGCTGAGTACTGCAGCGAGCAGAAGAGGCCATGATGAATCAAGCTGCACCTAGAGTCGCTGGTGTCAACAAAAGGGAAACTCAATAAAGGTGGGTAGTCACTTAGCTCTTAAAGGCCAAAGCAGCAGCTGCTTTCCCCATTATTAAGTAGCCATCCCCCTGAGTCCAAAAGCCCAAGTTCAGCTAGGAGTAGGGGTGTTGCCGAAACAGAAACCGGCCCAGAAAACCCATTCTTATTGGTCTAAGATGCATCCAGAGTTACCCCGTTTTGGGAAAGAACCCTGAGAGCTCAACTCTCGGCAGGCTGGCGAGCAGTCTAGCATGCCCAAAGTCTTTTAGACTAGAGCGCAGGGAGGTAGGTTGCAGGTTTGGCTTGGACAGGAGATCATAGAGTTTTGTCGAAACCCAAAGCTCCCATTGACAGCGTGACGGTGGAACACAAGCACATTCAGTTAGACAGTCGGCCCGTTGGCCTGAACACAGCCACCGGTACCATCAAAGCCCAGTTGGACTTGCTACTGCTGGGGTTGGAGTCCCTGAGCGGAGAAAGTTCCGAAGCGGTTCTGGCCGCAGCCAAAGCCCTCAACTTGGAAGAGCAGATTGGCGACCGGGTGACCCTCTGGCGACTGCGCAATGCTAACCCCTTGCGCCGCAGCAGCGGTGGGCGCAAAAAGGTCGATATCGAAGAGGCCCGCGCCCTGGTGATGGTGATTGCCTATCTGGCTGCTCAGCAACAAGCCCGTATCCGCAGCACCTTGGAGCAACTGGAAGCCGCTGTCGATCAAGAGCTCAGCCCCTTCCGTCAGCCGCTGGTGGGAGATTACTTGGATGAATTCCTCTCTCACTACCGCAGCCGCATGGTGGATGGGGACGTGCGCGATGAGAATAGCCTCACCGAGCTGGCCCTGCGCATCTTGATTGAGCTGATGTTCTACAGTAGCCCGAAAGGCGCTCAGCGCCTGTGGAAAGCCTTGCTCAGCCGTCCTGAGATGGATTTGCCTGCCGGCAGCGATCTGGAAGAAGAGGGGGTAGCCCACAGCTCCGGCCCCGATACCTCACCCTCTTCTTGAGGCAGGTTCGTCAATTATCACCTCTGTTATCGCCTCTGTAGCCCTCTACCCGTGTTGTTTGCCCGCAGTTGCCATGCCCAACCTTACCCTGGTTAGCCACACCTATCAACAGCCCACTTCTACGCTGACTGTACAGGGAGAAGCCCCTGCCGATTCCAATTCTTCAGACTCCTCTGCAACGCCGCCGCTGCAAGCCATCCAGCGCAGCTTCGAGTGTCAGTTGGAAATCCGCCAGGGGGAGACAGTCAAAACTTTACACGGCGATAACGTTTGGCTCAACGATTTGATCACCGTAATCGACCGCTACGTGGGATCCCATCTGAGCGGCACGCCCAAGGGAACCTTCAGCGGTACCGTGGCCATCCGTCCGCTTGATTTTATTTTTCATCGTCTCACGGTGCGCCAAGGGGAAGATCGCATCGCGCAGGTGGATTTGTCGATGACGCAGTTGTACGACCTGCTGGAGAACCTCTCCCAGGTGGCGGATGACATTCCCCAACTGGCCAATCTGGGAACTCCGGTGACGCGGGCTTGGTATCGACAGCCCACTGGGATCGCGGCCCTGCTGGTGGGCGGGATCGCAGTTGTGGCCGGTGTTGGGATCTGGGCCAGCCGCACCCCCAGGGATCCCGCAGTTTCCCCTTCCCCGCAAGAGCAGCTCACCACCCCTGCCTTGTCGGATCAGTCACAGCCTTTGGCCACATCCCCTCAAGAATCTGACCCCACAGCGGGAAGAGAGGCAGCAGGGGCGGATCCCCTTTCCCGTCTGCGAGACATTCTGGCGGAGCAGTGGCAGTCTCCCCCCGATTTGCCGGAGAGCTTGGCCTATCGAGTAACTGTAGATGAGACGGGATCCCCCCTGGCTGCCGAGCCGGAGAATGAGCTTGCCCGAGAGCGCCGAGCCGAAACCCCATTTGCCGACCTGCCCGATCTGACACCGGATCCCTTGCCAACAGGCGCACAACAGTTCCGCGTCAGCCTAGAGCCGGGCAACCAGGTGGAAGTAACCCAGGACAGGTAGGCATCTTGACAGGCCAAGCTAGGGTGGCTCAGCACTATAGTCTACCTAGGGATGTTATCGATAGTCACTTCAGGTTAGGGTGAGACCCGTGGGCCACTGAGAACAGCTCTCTGGCCCCCTGCGTTCAACGTTTTAGGTGTTGGGTGCATTGTCCCAGTTTGAATCGAAATAACCCTACTTTCAGGGCCAGGGGATTAGAGGAAGCAATCTGACCCTGAAGAGTAAGCCAGAAAGAGAGAGGCCGCCGAGTTGGGAGAGCCAGGGCCACACTGGCGACGCCGCCAATGCCGAGGCGCAAAGGCTCTACTGATCGCATCTGAAGGGTTTAATCGGCTTCAGACAGCTAGGGCAATGAGGACAAGAGGATAAAGTGGAAGAGTTCCCTCTATATCGGATCGCTGCCACTCTATGACCGCAACCATCGAAGTGCCTAAGCGAGGCTTACCTGTCACCATCATCACAGGTTTTTTGGGCAGTGGGAAAACCACCCTTCTCAACCACATCCTCAACAACCAGAAAGGGATGCGCACAGCGGTGCTGGTCAACGAGTTCGGCGAGATCAGCATCGATGCGGAACTGATCGTCTCCAGCGAAGAAGACTTGGTGGAGTTGAACAACGGCTGCATTTGCTGCACCATCCGAGATGACATCGCCGAGAGTGTTTTGCGGCTGATGGAACGCTCTGACCACATCGACTACCTGGTGGTGGAGACTACGGGATTGGCGGATCCCTTGCCGGTGGCCCTCACCTTTTTGGGGCCAGAATTGCGAGATCTGACGCGGCTAGACTCGATTATCACCCTGGTAGATGCCACCAACTTTGCCCCCGATCTGTTCAACAGCAACGTGGCCTACAGCCAAATTGCCTATGGGGATGTGATTCTCCTCAACAAAATCGATTTGGTCGAGGAAGCCGAGATCGAGCGTCTGGAAAAACGCATCCGCGAGATCAAAGAAGATGCCCGCATTTTGCGCACCGTCAACAGCGCAGTTCCCCTGGAGCTAATCTTGGATACCGATTTGTTTCAGGCCAGTTCCTTGCCCCAAGAAGAAGCCCATGATCACGACAGTCACGACCACCATGACCATGAGCACGATCATGACCACCACCACTCCCATCACAGCCACATCGAGGCTGACGGCTTTAACTCCCTAGCCTTTGAGAGCGATCAGCCCTTCTCTTTGGATGCTTTCCAAAATTTTCTCAACGAGTTGCCCGATGCAGTCTTTCGTGCCAAAGGGGTGTTGTGGTTCGAGGAAAGCCCAGAGCGACATATCTTTCACCTCAGCGGTCGGCGCTATACCCTCAGCAGCGATGAGTGGCCTCGCCAGCCCAAAAACCAGTTGGTGCTCATCGGTCAGCGCCTCGATACAGCCCAGCTGCGGAAAAAACTCCAAGCCTGTCTTGCCCGTCCGGCCACGCGGGGTCGAGGGTTTGGTCGCTGAATCAGGGATTGGCGGCAGTCCAGGCTCAAAACAGTCGGGCAATGTTCCAGCAGCCTCGATCATGAAGCCCTGAGGTGATGGCCCACTCTCCATGTCCGACATCTTCGTGATGATCCGCAACCAGGCCAACAACGCGCTCACCTCCATCGATGGGATCCCTTTTCTCAGTTTCCTGGAGCGAGAGGGGCAGTTGATTGCAGAAGAAACCATTGAGTTGATCTATGCGGACGCTGGATTTGATGACCTGCCAATTGGAGAATACACTGTGGGGGTACGGCATGAACGGGTGGAACCCCCGAAAGCCACCTGCCCGGTCAGTATTGCCTCTGAGGACGAGGTTGTTTTGGTAACATTTGTTTACCTTGAGCCCGAGCGGGTTCTGCTGACTATTCACGTCTCTGTGGAGAAGAGGTTGTAGCCATGACTGTCAAGGTCATCCCATCGCGCTCGATCAAAGCCTTTCGCTATCGGGTGTTTTGTTTGGGACAGGATCTCTGGAATGCCCGGGATCCGATTAGCCGTGCCAACCTTGCTCTGCAACTGGCGGATGCCGCTACGACTTTGGCCCGAATGGAAGTCCAAGCCGCTCAGCCCTTCAGCTCAAGCCCTTCCTATTCCCTGCCGGAAGCTGGCCATAGGTAGCCATCGATCCAGCCGGGAATCGAGGCCAGACGCAAGGGATCCCGCCTACTCCCACTCGATGGTGCCAGGGGGCTTGGAGGTGATGTCGTAAACCACGCGGTTGATGCCGGGCACCTCGTTGACGATGCGGTTGGAAATGGTGGCCAAGAGGTCGTAGGGAACTCGCGCCCAATCGGCGGTCATACCGTCTTCGCTGGTAACCAGCCGCACCACCACCGGGCAGGCATAGGTGCGCTTATCCCCCATCACCCCCACCGACCGCACCTCTGGCAGCAGCACGGCAAAGGCTTGCCAAAGTTTGGGATAGTAGCCGGAGCGGTTGATCTCCTGCCGCACGATCATGTCCGCTTCTCGCAGGGTTTCCAGCCGTTCTTTGGTAACCTCGCCTACAATGCGGATGGCCAGCCCCGGCCCCGGAAAAGGATGGCGGCCCACAATCTCTTCCGGCAGACCCAAAGAGCGGGCCAGTTGCCGCACCTCGTCTTTGAAGAGCTTGCGCAAAGGCTCTACCAGCTTAAAGCGCAGATTTTCGGGCAGGCCGCCGACATTGTGATGGCTTTTGATCTTGACGGCAATGCGTTCTCCAGTAACCGGATCCACATGGGTATTGGCAGACTCGATCACGTCTGGGTAGAGAGTGCCTTGGGCTAAGTACTCAAAAGGACCCAGCCGCTGGGATTCTTCCTCAAACACGCGAATAAACTCTGCCCCAATTCGTTTGCGTTTTTCTTCGGGATCGGTAACCCCCTGCAACTGCCGGAGAAACCGCTCCTGGCCATCCACGTAGTGGACGGGAATGTGAAATTGCTCTTGGAAAAGGCGCAGCAGCCGCTGGGGCTCTTCCTTGCGCATAAACCCTTGGTCGATGAACACGCAGGTGAGCTGGTCGCCGATGGCCTTGTGCAGCAGAAAAGCCAAAGTAGAGCTGTCTACCCCCCCTGAGAGAGCCAAGAGCACCTTCTTATTGCCCACACGGGCACGTACCTCTCGAATGGCTTCCTCCAGAAAAGCTGCCGTTGTCCAGGTGGGCTCGCAACCGCAGATGTGATAGACAAAGTTGCGGATGAGAAAGGCGCCAGCCTCTGAGTGGGCCACCTCCGGATGAAATTGCACCCCGTAGAGACGACGCCTTGGATCGGCAATGGCGGCACAGGGGGTGTTGTCGGTAGAGGCCAAGGTGTGAAAGCCCGGCGGCAGCTCGGTAACCGAATCCCCGTGGCTCATCCACATGATGCTGTTTTCCGGCAGGTTGGTGAGCAGGTCGGTGGGATCCAAAATGTGCAGAGCGGCACGGCCATATTCCCCCTTCTGGGCTGCCTCCACCTTGCCCCCCAACTGCTGCACCATGAGTTGCATGCCGTAGCACACCCCCAGAACCGGGATCCCTAGGTTCCAAATCTCGGGGTCACACACCGGAGCGGCTGGCTCATACACCGAGTTGGGGCCCCCGGAGAGGATAATGCCCTGCGGTTGCAGTTGCCGCAGTTGCTCAGCAGTGGTGCGATAGGAAAGGATTTCCGAATAGACGTGGGTTTCGCGAATGCGGCGGGCAATGAGCTCAGAGTACTGGGATCCAAAATCGAGAATGACGATCATCTGGCGCTGCACTTCGAGGGGGGAAAGGCCGGAACTGGGAGGAGATGCAGAAGGGATCACAAAACCTGGCACAGTGCACAATAAAAAAGCCGGTCCAAGAGACTAGCTTGGCTATGGATACGATGGATACGAAAGAAACATTAAGGGCTCCTCCATGGTAACAGGGGTGGAGAGCTTGCACGCGGCTGCCTGCTCTAAAAAGCCTCTGTCAGGCTTGCCGAGAAAACAGCGCTTCTCGGAGGAGTCTCGCCGAAAAACCGCCTGATGAGCCCCTGAAAAAGCTGGCCACCGGCTGGGCATGACTCCCGCCAACAACGCAATACAGAAGCCAGATGACCTAGCAAAGTTAAGACTTATGATCGTGAAGGAGCGCTCCAGGCCGGTGGGGGTATTGGTAGGGATCCGCAGTGCCATTTTTTTATGTCGATTGTTGCCGAGTCCTTTCAAACCTATCTGCGCCGCCGCCGTCGTCTTCTAGCCCGCCGTCTCAAGCGACAGCAGGGCTGGGTCGTGGTTCTGGCTCTGCTGGCTTTGTACTTGCTCAGTTGGGATGCGCTGGGCGAAGATGGGTCACTATCGCACCTGTGGAGGGGACAACCCCTGTGGCTGGTGTTGATCCCGCTGTTGGGGGGAGGGCTGTACAGCTTGGGCGCCGGGGTGATCTGGATGCTGCGCCAGCGCTGGTCTGCCCAGCTGTTGGCCGAGATGATCAGCTTGCCCCATTTGACTTTGGCTGCCCTGATCTGGCTGGGGTTAGCCGTTTGGGGAGAGCATCTTCTGCCTTTCCTGGCACGGCAAAAGCCCCAATTGTTGGCGGGCCTGTTGATCAGTTGGCTGCTGGCTCAGGGGTGGAGTTTTCTGCAAACGGGGTGGGTGGTGGAGGCTGGGCAACTGTGGGCCGACTACCTGCAGGAGCTGCGCGGTTCTGTATTACAGCCTTGCTACCAGCGCCTGGAAGCCTGTCGTCGCTCGCTTCATCTTTACCACGCCATTTGGCAAGACCTGCAACTGGAAGAACTGGAGGCCCAGCACCTGATTCAACTGTTGTCTGAGTCGTTGCTGCCGCTGACCCTGCCGCTCAAGGTCTATGCTCAGCGGGTTCACCATTGCTGTCAGCAGTTGGCAGCCCTGCTGGCGCAAATGCAGGAGCGGGTAGAGCGGTTGGAGCAGGTGCTTTTGAATGTAGAGCTGGAGTTGGCCTCTCATCAGTTGCTTCAGGCTCAGCCGCAGCCGATTAACTTGCTGGCGGAAGATTGGGCCAGCTGTCAGGAGCTGGATTTGCAGGAGTTGGTTTGCTTAAACCAAGAGCTGCTGGGCACCGACCGTTCTTTGCAGGGCTTGACCCAAGAGCTGAAAGGCTGGGCCGACAGAGCCATCCCCGCTGGATTGAAACTGGGATCCCTGGGATGAAGAAGGCTGACGCCTCTTCCTCTGAGCCCCCACAGCTCAAGACGCTGTGGGAAAGCTGGCTGGCGGAGCTGGGTTGGCAGCCTTCTGAACAGCAGCAGCAACAACTGCAACAGCTCTATCCGCTGGTGATGGCCGGAAACCGAACCCAGAACCTGACCCGCATCACCGATCCCATCGACTTTTGGGAGAAACACCTGTGGGATTCGCTGCGGGGCCTACGCCTGCTGGGATCCTGGGAGGCAATCCAAGCTCAACCCTGGCAGGGGATCGACATCGGCACCGGGGCAGGGTTTCCAGGGATCCCGGCCCAAATTGCCCTGCCCCAAACCCGCTTTACCCTGCTGGACAGCACCCAACGCAAGATTGCCTTTGTACAGGACACCTTGCAAAGGCTCTCCCTCACCCAAGCGCGGGCAGTGGCTCAGCGGGCCGAAATCTGGGGACAAATCCGGCAGGAACGGGGCAGCTATGATGTCGCTCTGGCCAGGGCTTTGGCCTCGGCGGAGATCTGCGCCGAGTATTGTCTGCCACTGCTCAAAGTAGGGGGGCGTGCCATTCTCTATCGTGGCCATTGGACGGAGGCAGAAGCCCAAACGCTGGAGCGGGCCCTCAAGATCCTGGGTGGAAAACTGATCCATGTAGAAGCCTTCACCACACCCCGCAGCCGTGGGGTGCGCCACTGCCTACTGCTGGAGAAAGTAGCCCCCACGCCGCCTCCTTATCCCCGCTCTCCCGGCACTCCCAAACGCCAACCCTTGGGCCAAAGCAATCGCCCATGAAGGTTAGGATCCTGAGTTTCCATCTTGCTACAAAAGTTCTCCCAATTCTCGGACAAAAAGCTGCAAGGATAGCTTTGCAAATGCCATTGGGAAGACTAAGATGTGGTTGGCATGAGGTTCGGATTGAGCGAATGGTTTAACCAGGTGAGCCTCCGAACTGAACGCTAAAGGGTAAGGTTCGGAGTTTGCTACACCATGACCATTTTTGTAGGTAACTTGTCCTTCAAGGCCAGCGAAGAAGACCTGCGACTTGTGTTCGCCGAATACGGCACTGTTAAGCAAATTAAGCTGCCAGTGGATCGGGAGACTGGCCGTAAACGGGGCTTTGCCTTTGTGGAGCTGGAAAACGAAGCCGATGAGCAAAAGGCCATCGACGAGCTGGACGGTGCTACTTGGATGGGCCGGGATCTGAGGGTCAACAAGGCGTTGCCTCGGCAGGCCGGTGCAGGCGGCAGTCGGGATGGCCGCTCTTCCCGCTTCTGAGTTGACTACCTACCGCTTTCTACCCTCTCTCAGATGAGGTTCGAACCAGGGATCCCGACCTGCGATCCCTGGTTTCTAGCGAGTTCCTGAGAACACTCTGCCCAGAAAGGCCAGGCTAAACCAGGCGGAGGCCACCAGGACGATGGCCGGGCCGGAGGCCACATTGAGGTAGTAGCTGGCGTACATCCCCAGCAGGCTGGCGCTCACCCCAAATAGGGATCCCAACAGCATCACCTGGTGCAATCGAGGCACCACCAGATAGGCGGTTGCCGCTGGCGTGATCAGCATGGCCAACACTAAGAGCACGCCCACTGCCTTCATGCTGGCCACCAACGTCAGGGAAGTGAGCACCATCAGCCCCCACCCCAGCCGCTCGGTGGGCAGGCCGGCTGCTTTGGCCCCCAGGGGATCGAAGCTGTAGAAAGTCAATTCCTTGAAGAAGAGGGCCACCAAACCCAACACCAAAAGGGTGATGCCCACCACCGTCAGCACATCGACAGCATTCACCCCCAGGAGGTTGCCGAAGAGGAAGTGGTTGAGATCGATGCGAGCCCGCCGTTGGATCCAGGTGATTAACAGGATCCCCAAGGCAAAAAAGGCCGAAAAGACGATCCCCATGGCTGCATCCGGCTTGAGGGGGCTGGCGGAGCGGATCCATTGAATTAAGAGGGCGCTGAGGAGACCGGCCACAAAGGCTCCCACAAACAGGTTGAGGCCCAGCATGTAGGCAATGGCCAGGCCCGGCAGCAGCGAATGGCTGATGGCATCCCCCAGGAGGGCCAAGCTTTGCACCAGCAGATAGCTGCCCACCACGGCACAGAGAATGCCGACGGCCACCGCCACCAGCAGAGCCCGTTGCATGAAGGCAAAACTCAAGGGATCCGCCAGGCTGTGCCAGAGCCATTCCATAACGTTGTTGACCTCAAACTGATACATTTACGCTGAACACTGCTGAGCATTACTGCTCA